>CAZHYA010000022.1:0-5171 GCA_964536525.1 uncultured Bacteroidales bacterium
ATATAGGCGTAACCTCATTCAGCATTCTTCCGGGAAACCCCGACTCCGTGATCTTTGAAACCAACCTGAAGAACATCTACGACAGTGTTGACCATTACCGCATCACCGAAAATACCAATAAGTTCGTTTACCTGCAGATCCCATTAAGGATCGGATACAGGATTATCGAAGGAAGGCGTTTTTCGCTCGACGTAAAAGCCGGGGTGTTGTTCTCACTACAGGTATACAGGGAAATTCCGGGTGTGCCATACCCGGGCAGCGATGCCGACAGGATAGAGGTCGTGAGGCAATATCCCGACAGGCTGAGCTCCAACTGGCAATATACTGCGGGCCTGGGCATGAATTACCATATTAACGACCGGGTCAGGTTCAGCCTGGAGCCATTTTACAGGCAATATATCAAATCAGTGTATTCACCGGCTTCTTTGTATCCCGCAAGATCACCATATTCGTTCGGGATCAGGGGAGGAATATATTTTCATTTTTAAGCATACAGCATGATAGTCAAAAACGGCATACGGTCACTACTCTTTATTCTTTTGCTTGGCACGGTCGGGATATCGGCAGGAATGCCTGATGAAAAACTGTCGGAATGCACCAGTTACTTTACCTGGGAACAGTTAGCCACGGCCAATACCAGCATACAGTTCCACAATGAATCGAGTGGCAATTTCAACACCTGGATGTGGGATTTCGGCGACGGGACCACTTCAGCGATTTTTCACCCCGTTCACGAATACAGTGCCTTTGGCACCTACGTCGTTTGCCTCACCATCAGCGATGGCGCGGGCTGTTCCGATACTTACTGCGACACGGTGAAAGTGATCCCGCAATGCCATGCCGAATTTGAATTTTCATATGTGCCTACTACGCCTATCCATGTGCAGTTTACCGACCTTTCGACCGGATTTCCCGACACCTGGTCGTGGAGCTTCGGCGACGGGACAGGCTCCGGCGCCCAAAACCCTGTGCATCCTTATCCCGAGCCCGGCAGCTACGAGGTATGCCTGGTGATCGAACACAGCGACACCCTATACAATTGCTCCGATACCATCTGCAAGATCGTGATCATCCCCGATTCGGTAAACTGCGAGGCTGCATTCACCTATGAAGCCAGCGAGATGAACCCGCTTGAGCTGAGCTTCTATGATCAGTCGAGCGGCAACATCACAAACCGTGAATGGAATTTTGGCGACGGAACGGTGTCGTACCAGCAAAATCCCGTTCACAACTTCCCCGAACCCGATCAATATCTGGTATGCCTGAAAGTATACAATGCCGACTCGCTTGCATCTTGCTTTCATTTCATCTGCGAAACCATCGACCTTAGCGAGCCGGTGAACTGCGAAGCAAACTTCACGGCCATGGCCGACTCCGGCAGCCAGGTGATGAACCGCTACTTCTTCCATGATCAGAGCTATGGCAACCCCGATCAGTGGCTTTGGGATTTCGGCGACGGCCATACATCACACGAAAAAGACCCCGTCCACATCTATGAGGAGCCCGGCACTTACCAGGTATGCATGGATGCATGGAACAGCAATTATCCCGGATGCAACGACACCCATTGCAAACTGATTCAGACATCGGATTACTTCCAGCTTGGCGGACTGGCATTTGCAGGCGACAACCCCATCAATAATCCATACCCCACCGGCGACACAGGCATCGCAGTGCTTTACCGCAAGGCCGGAAACCGGCAAATGCTTGCCGTTGACACCACGGTCTTTCATGAATTTGGCTATTACTGGTTCAGCAACAAGATGGAAATGCCTTATGCCGTGAAGATCGGCCTGACGAAGGGCTCAGAGCATTACAGCGAATACATCCCGTCATACTTCCCCGGACTGACACGCTGGGAGGATGCCGAAATGTTCATGCTGGACGACGACATGTACGAAATGAATACATCGCTTATTCCTGCCACCGGCGCCGAACCCGGAAACGGACGCATCGGCGGAAGGGTGGTGCAGGGAGAAAACAGCAGGTTCACCAGCGATATAGAATTTCATGATGTTCCGGTGGTCCTCACCGACAATTACAACAATCCTCTTGAGTGGACAGCTACCGATGCCAACGGTTATTTTGAGTTCAACAGCCTTGCAATGGGCAGTTACCTGCTCTATGCTGACATTGCGGGTATTTATTCCGTGCCTGAACCGGTGGTGCTCGACGAAGGATTTCCGGTGGTCGACACATTATTCATCGAAATGTTCGAAACCTCCTCCCTTGGATTGGATGAACCCGCAAAAGGCCCGCTGGATGAGATCAACCTCTATCCCAACCCGCTAAAAGAACAGTTGAACCTTTCCCTGCACCTTTCCCGGCAAGCCGAAGTTGAAATAACCATATTTAACCAGCTCGGACAGGTCATGAAAAGGCAGACCCATATCCTCTCAAAGGGATCGAACCAGATCGAAATGCATACCGGCAGCCTGCCCGGAAGTATTTATTATCTGAGGGTGCAGGCAGCAAATGGCAAACCCTTGATGAAAACCTTCATTAAGGTTGATTAGTTAATGTTTTCTGGTCTGAAGACGGGAAGCGGTTCCGAAAGGGATCGCTTTCTTTTTTGATGTACCGGTCAGTTGTCACCGGCAAACCACTCCGAATAGGATGTGGAGGTTTCCCAGAGCCGCAGGTTGTGGAGGCCGACGTTTTCAGGAAGGTGCGATCTGATGATCTTGGCAAAATCAATCACCAGGTTCTCGCTTGTGGGCTGATAGCCAACCACGATGAGTTTATCCATATGCCTTTTCATGCTTTCTACCATTTCCGGGTCGGTTTCGCTGCTGACCACCAGGGCATGGTCGAAGCGATCGACGATATGTTTTTTCACGATGGCTTTGAGGTCCTTGAAATCCATCACCATTCCTTTCTTGGGCGACGACCCGTCGGTGATGGGGGTGCCCACAACCGTTACAAAGAGCTTATAGGAATGTCCGTGAATATTCCGGCAGGGGCCGTCATAATCTTTCAGCACATGGGCCATCTCAAAATCATACATCTTGGTGATCCTGATCTTTGCCATTTTATTCGCTTTTCATGAATTTAGAAACATAGCTGCCGCCACTTTGTTCATCGGTCAGCCTGAGCAGGTACAGGCCCTCCGGCAGGCTGCTGCAGTCGACCGTTGAGCTTCCCATCGGGAGTACCCCCGTCAATACCTGTTTCCCCCCTGAACTGATGATGCTGATCTGCACAGGGCTGTCCTGTGCGGTAATGCTTATATACAGCACATCTTTAACAGGGTTGGGGTAGAAGCCAGCCTCCATCCCGGGTTTTTCGTTTATGCGTGCCGAAGGGTCCCATATTCTCTGGACGAATTCAGGGTGGTCGACGAAAGGGTTGCGATTACCCTGGTAGCTGTAAACCACGTTGTTTCGGTTCATTTCGAAGGCATCGGGAGGATCCTGCTCATGCCATTCGAGCAAGGTGCTGAGCCGCCCATGTTCGGGGGCCGGCGAGGTGTTGACCGCATCAACGGCCGTCAGGTCGAGTTCGCCGTTGTCGCCTTCGTACCGCACATCCATGTACAGGATCATGCGAGCCACGTCGCCTTTCACTTCATCGCGTGGTTCCCAGGTATATTCCGTGAAATAACATCCCGTGGCTTCAGGGTGCTGCTGACCTCCTTCGTCAAAATCCTTGTTGCCCCTGTCGGCAATCACCGAGACATCAGTTGGCCTCACCATGTGTGCATCCGTGCCGCATGGCGGCAGGTTGCCAAAATCGCCGTGCGACTTGGCCCACACATGTTCGCGGTTCCACTCGTCGGGAGCACCGCCAAAAGTGCTTTTCGCCTGCGACCTTCCGGAATAAAGCAAAATGACATTGTCGGGGTTTTGAGGGTCTTCATCCGAGGCCGGAAGGATGAAGTCGCGCAGGTCATTATACGTGGGCGCATCATGGTCATCGATGATGTTGTGCAGGGCCGCCTTCAGTCCGGAACCATACAATCCTTCCGTGCCATCATAATAACCCGGTGGTGCCTGAGCCATCGCCGTGATGGTAAGGCAAACACTAACAGCAAAGATGATCAGCGACCGGTGCATACGGGGTGTATTGTTTTCATATTACGCCATAAAGATCAAGGGCCAGAAGCGTGCCCAGGGCAATAAGCAGGAAGCCTGCAAACACCCCGGCAAAGGTAGCATAAAAAAACCTGCCCCTGTGCTTACCGATATATATCCCTGCCATGCCCAGAACAGCCGTGGCAATGATGATCGCCACAATGGCATCAACCGATGCCTCCCTGAGCAGGCCGTATCCAAGGCCCGTCATAAAGGCATTCAGTCCGGAGGCAAAAGATACGGCAATCAGTTCGCCGAATTTAGACAGGTCGTACGATTTCTGCTCAGGCCTTACACGCAATGCCCCGTAAATGAGCTTGACGCCGGTCAGCAGAATGATCGCTTCGGCAAAGGGCACAGACATCCACCCTATCGAATGGGAAAATGAATTTCCCGACCAGGAGCCGAGCCAGAACAGCCCCGCCTGGAAAAACATGAAGACAACAGTTGTCAGCACAACTTCCGAAACACAGAGGCAACGATAGATGCCACCCCAGAAACCGGCATTGAAGGCTACCAGTCCTATAGGCAAGGCTATCAGCAAAATATACAAATAATCGATCATCATGGCATTACAAAAGGCTTACGATCTTTTCCAACCAGCGTGCATCTACTTCGTCAAAGGCATCGAACAGCTTGCTGTCGACGTCGAGCACCCCATAGACCTCACCCCCGGAAGCCTTCAGGGGCACCACGATCTCCGAATTCGAACGTGAATCGCAGGCAATGTGCCCTGGAAACTGATGCACATCGGGGACCACGATGGTTTTTCCCTGGTTCAGGCCCGCCCAGCAAACCCCCTTATCCCTTTCGAGCAATATGCATGCCACCGGTCCCTGGTAAGGGCCCACGACAAGCGCTTCATCAACCAGAAGGTAAAAGCCCGTCCAGAAGAAATGCTCCATTTTATGGTGTAACACAGCCACCATGGTGGCCATACGTGCCACGGGATAATCCTTATCGCGAAGCAGGTCGCTGATCTGCCCGTGCAACCTCATGTATCTCTTTTCCTTTTTATCGTTCCCCATCATCACTGTTTTTCGCTTTTAATGGTCATCAATGGTGCAATGACCAGGAGCCCTGCGCTCACGATCACGA
>CAZHYA010000022.1:5181-17464 GCA_964536525.1 uncultured Bacteroidales bacterium
CGTACAGATCGGCAAAGATACCAAATATGGGAGCCAGTATGGCAGCAACCAGCGATTTCATCTGGGAATCGACCGAAAGCACGGAGGCCAGCACACCGCCGTCGATGCTGCTGCCGAGATAGGCCACACCTACGGGCTTGCGGATGTTTTCGATCATGTACACCATGATAAACAATACCACCGACAGCACCCAGCTTTCGTTGAGATAGAATATGCCGCTGAACAGGCCAAAAATCAGGCCGGCAAAAATGGTCAGGTTCATGGGCGCCGACAGCGTTCCGAATCTCTCCGAAAACCTTCCCGATGCCCTTGATGCCGCTGAAGAAAGCACATAGACCACAAAAAATACCAGTCCGATCATGACCGACGATCTTTGCTCATCGTCAAGTCCCGTCATCAAGGGGATGATGACCGCCCAGGCTGCGACCACGGCCTGCAGGTAATCCTTTACGGCCTTGTAATATCCGCTGTATACCGAGAGGCTGCCGATGATACGCAATACCAGGAGCGACTTCAGGGCTTCGAGCAAGGCGCGGAAGGCCGGACGGAAGTTTTCCCTGATCTTCGACCACCGGAATTCGTGGTGCTTGCCGTCGAGCACCCTGGGATACGAAGCAACAAGCATTAGATCAAGGATATAAGGGATCACGGAAAAGAGGAAGATATACCTGTAACTGCCGGAGATGAATACGATCGCCGCCCCGCTCAGTGCCGACAGGGCTGAGCCCATCTGTGACCACGACCGGGTGTTTCCGTAATAATGGACTTTCTGTCCGGCCCAGCCTTTCAGCGACAGGTAATGAAATATCATGGCCTTGTTGTTGCCGCTGCGGAAGGCCTCGCCAAGAGAAAACAGCATCATCGCCAGGAGCAAAACGCCATAGCTGTTACCGAAAAAGAATACCACGAAAGAAGCGATATAAAAGAGAAAGGCCAGGATCATCGTCCTTCGCCTTCCAAAGGCATCGGCAATCACACCCGATGGAACCTCAAAAATGTTCACGGTGATCTCCCTAACGGCATAAAGCATGCCAATGGAAAAGAAACTAAGCCCTTTTTCAAGAAAGAACAGCAACAGGAATGCTTCGAAGAACCGCAGGTTCTTAAAAAAGCCATACAAACAAAAGCGGTAGTATTGAAGGTCCTTGCTGAACGTTGACGACATGGAGCAAAAATACGATTAAGCCCGGTATGTTACTCCATCTCCGTGCATCATACTTTTTCCAGTTCCACCGTAAAATGCCTCATGATAGGTGCTTCGCGCACGATCTTCAGTCCGGCGGTGATACTTTCGCGGCGGTCGTAAACATTTTTCAGCGCAGCAGCCACATAGGCCATGTGATTGTTGGTATAGGTGCGTCGGGGGATGGCCAGCCGGAGCATTTCCAGCCCGGGGTATCGGTTTTCGCGCGTCACGGGATCACGGTCGGCCAGCAGGGTGCCTATTTCGACACCCCTTACCCCGGCTTCAAGGTAAAGCTCTATGGCGAGGGTTTGTGCGATATATTCTTCCTTCGGCACCCTGGGCAAGAAACGTTTTGCATCGACAAAGATGGCATGGCCGCCGAAAGGGTACTGCACCGGAACACCGTAGTTCATAAGCAACTGCCCCAGGTATGCCACCTGCCCGATGCGGCTTTCCAGGTAGGGAAACTCCGTCCCTTCGTAGAGCCCCTGGGCCAGTGCATTCATGTCGCGGCCCGACATGCCCCCGTAAGTCACATAACCTTCGAAGAGGATGTTGTAGACCGAAGCCTTCCTGAACAATTCCTCATCGCGGAAGCCGATGAACCCACCCATATTGACGATGGCATCCTTCTTGCTGCTCATGGTCATGGCATCGGCATGTTCAAACATCTCCTTCACGATCTCCCGGATGCTTTTATCACGGCAATCTTCTTCACGCGTTTTGATGAAATAGGCATTTTCGGCAAACCTGGCCGAGTCGAAAATGAGGGGTATATCGTGTTGTCTGGCCAGCCTGCTCACCGCCCTGATATTCGACAGGGAAACAGGCTGCCCGCCGGCGGAGTTACAGGTGAGGGTGAGAATGATGAAAGGGATCTTTTCCGGAGGTGTCTTTTCAAGCACCTTTTTCAGTTTGCCAAGGTCGACATTGCCTTTAAAAGGATGATCAAGGGTGGTGTCGTAGGCTTCATCGATGGTGCAATCCACGGCAACCGCTTTCCTGAACTCGATATGGCCTTTGGTGGTATCGAAGTGTGCATTGCCGGGGATGATGTCGCCCTCCTTCACCAGTACCGAGAACAGCACGTTCTCGGCAGCACGCCCCTGGTGAGTAGGCAGGAAATATTCGAAGCCCAGGAGATCCGTGATGGCCTCCTTAAGTTTAAAATATGATGAAGCGCCTGCATAACTTTCATCGCCCAGCATCATGGCCGACCATTGCCGGTCGCTCATGGCCCCGGTGCCAGAGTCGGTGAGCAGGTCGATGAAAACCTGTTCACTTCTCAGGTTGAACAAGTTATACCTTGCTTCCCTGATCCACGATTCACGATCCTCCTTCGTGCTCCTGGTGATGGGTTCAACCATCTTAATCTTGTAGGATTCGGCATAAGGTAACTTCATAATGCATAAATTAGAATAAAAAAATAAAATGAAAATTCGGCCGGGGATTATGCATTACGATAGCCATCGCGGTCCTTGATGTTCAGGTACCGCTTGCCGGGCAGGATATTTGAGTAGGTGGCCAATTCAGTCAATTGTTGCTGATTGTGCTCCAAATATATAAAAAGTTTTAAGTTATACGTTTTTCGGCAAAAATTTTTGATCGGTTTCCGGCTCATGTCCGTGATTCGCAGGGCTCCTTCTCAACCAATCCGTAATTTCTAACCCCATTTTTCGTATTTTCACGGCATAATCCACCGCCATGAAAAAGATCATCTTTCTCTCACTGCTTGCCCTTGGAATCGCTGCACAGGCGCAGTTCAAAGATCACTTCAGGAACAAAACCCTACGTATCGACTACATTCATTCGGGGAGTGCAGAAGCTGAGCATTACGCATTCGACACCCTGTATGCCGAGAAGTACTGGGGCGGGTCGAAAAACAACCTGATCGACGCATTCGATTACGGCAACTACAAATTTGAAGTATATGATGCTGCCACCAATGAATTGCTTTATTCGAGGGGCTATTCATCCCTCTTCAGGGAATATCAGGCAACCCCCGAAGGGGACTCGGTTTCCAAAGCCTTTGAGGAGACCGTGGTATTCCCTTATCCCAAAAATGCCGTGAACGTGGTTTTTTACAGCAGGAACAAAGACCTGAGCTGGGATAAGGAATTCATCCAACCGGTAGACCCGGGAGCAACCAAGATCAGGAACAACAAACAAAAAAAATTCAAGAAGTCGAAGGTCCACTATGCAGGTAAACCCAACCTAAAGCTCGATATCGTGATCATCGCCGAAGGTTATGCCGCCGGTGAAATGGATAAATTCGAGCAGGATTGCGAACGTTTCAGGGGATATATCCTCGAGGCGGAACCTTATCGTTCCAAGCAGGACAAGATCAACATCTGGGCTGTTAGGTCCATCTCGGAAGAAAGCGGAACCGATCTTCCGGGTGAGGATATCTTCAGGAATACGATCGTCGGCACGAATTTTTACACTTTCGGGTCGGAAAGGTACCTGACCACCGAAAAGATGAAGCATGTGAGGGATGTGGCAGCCAACGCCCCCTACGACCAGATCTTCATCCTGGTGAACCACGAAAAATACGGAGGGGGCGGCATATACAATTTTTACAGCCTGGGCACCAGCGACAATCCTGCAGGGGATTTCCTCTTCCAGCATGAATTTGGACATGCCTTTGCCGGGCTGGGTGATGAATATTACAGTTCCGAGGTGGCCGTCGAAGATTTTTACCCGCTCGATGTGGAGCCATGGGAGCCCAACCTCACCACCCTCATCAATTTTGGCAGTAAGTGGGAAAATATGGTCAGCCGCCTGACCCCTGTACCTACTCCGGCTACAGAAGAATATGAGAACACCGTCGGCGTTTACGAGGGAGGAGGCTATGTGGCCAAAGGGGTGTTCAGGCCCTACACCGACTGCACCATGAAATCGGTGAAATACGATGCCTTTTGCCCGGTGTGCCAGAGAGCCATACAACAGATGATCGATTTCTATTCGGAATAAGCTGCTGAGGTGAGGATAGGTGCAGAACCCCTGCCATATTAACAATTTCTTTATCGTTAATACTTTGTACTTAATCCTAACTTTCCTACTTTTGCATCGTGAAAAAATTAACAATAATATATATCCTACAAATCAAATACTTAGCCCCTATATTTAAATCCCTGAAAACATGTTGAAGAACCTTTCTGAATTACGCGAGATCGTCAAGAAATCGCCAAAGAAAAAGCTGGTCGTTGCCGCAGCCCACGACGAGCACTCCCTCGAGGCGGTGGTGAATGCCGCCAAGATGAAGATCATTGATGCCATCCTGGTTGGCGACAAGGAGAAGATACACCGCATAGGCGACAAGCTTGAGCTTGATCTTTCGAGAATGGAGATCATCGACGAAACCAACCTTGGTGAGTCTGTGGCCAAGGCGGTGAAACTGGTCCACTTCGGCGATGCCGACATCCTGATGAAAGGCAATGTGGGAACGGCAGTGCTGCTCAGGGGCGTGCTGAACAAGGAATGGGGCCTCCGCCGTAATGATATCCTTTCGCATATTGCCCTGTTTGAGGTGCCTGCTTACCATCACAAGCTGATCGCCCTCACCGACGTGGCCATGAACATCGCCCCCGATCTCAACGCGAAAGTGAACATCATCCGCAATTCCATTGAATTCCTGCACAAGCTGGGCATTGAAGAACCCAAGATCGCCGTCCTTGGAGCCGTTGAGCTCGTGAACGAGATGATGCCCGCCACCCTCGATGCAGCATTGCTTTCGAAGATGGCCGACCGTGGACAGATCCCCAACTGCCTGATCGACGGGCCACTGGCCTTCGACAATGCCATATCGGCCGAGGCTGCCGAACACAAAGGCATCAAAAGCAATGTGGCCGGCATGGCCGACCTGCTGCTCCTTCCCGACATAGAGGCAGGCAATGTCTTATATAAAGCCTTCATTTTCTTTGCCAATGCCAAGGTGGCTGCCAACATCCTGGGAGCTTCGGCCCCCATCGTGCTGACCTCTCGCTCCGATTCGGAAGATTCGAAGCTCGACAGCATCTGCCTCGCCGCAGCCGTGCACTAAACAAAAGAACCTTTATTAATCCTTAATCATGGAAAACATCCTCATCCTTGCCATCAACCCCGGATCAACCTCCACCAAGATCGCTGTCTTCAAGAACAAGGAGCCGATCTTAACAAAGAACATCAAACACAGCAATGGCGACCTGGCTCCATTTTCAAAGATCACCGAGCAGTTTGAGTTCCGCAAGAAGGTCATCCAAAAGGTGTTGCAGGATGAAGGGATCAACATGGAAGATATCCATGTGGTGATGGGACGCGGCGGGCTGGTCAGGCCCATCCCCTCTGGCGTATATGCGGTGAACGAAAAGATGAAGGAAGACCTGAGGAACAACCTGCTGGGCGAGCATGCCAGCAACCTCGGAGGTTTGATCGCCGATGACATTGCCCGCGAGCTTCCGCATGCCAAAGCCTACATCGCCAATCCTGTTGTGGTGGACGAACTTGAAGAGGTGGCCAGGCTTTCAGGACATCCGGCCCTGCCCCGCCGTTCGATATTCCATGCCCTCAACCAGAAAGCCACCGCACGCAGGCATGCGGAGTCGCAAAACAAGAAATACGAAGAGCTCAACCTGATCATCGCCCACCTTGGCGGAGGGATCTCGGTAGGTGCACACAAGAGCGGCAGGGTGATCGACGTAAACCATGCGGTGGGCGGAGAAGGACCCTTCTCCCCTGAAAGAGCAGGTACGGTATCTGTGATCGATATTGTGAAGATGTGCTTCAGCGGCGAATACACTTTCGAAGAGATCAACAAGATGCTGATCGGACAGGGAGGCCTTACCGCATACCTTGGCACCAACAGCGCCTACGAAGTAGAACAGATGGTGAAGGCCGGCGATGAAAACGCCACGCTGATCTATGATGCCATGGCATACCAGGTATCGAAGGCCATTGGGGAGATGGCGGCGGTCCTTGAAGGCGACATCGACGGGATCCTGATCACCGGAGGGGTTGCCTACGACAAGTGGTTCTGCGAACGCATCCGGATGCGCGTACACCGCTTCGCTCCCGTATTCGTTTATCCCGGCGAGAACGAAATGGAGGCCCTGGCCATGAACGGCTACCGGGTGATAAGGGGTGAAACGGAAGTGAAGGAATACTGACCAATACCTGATATCGTCTGATCTCTTGCCCGCGATGGCGGGGATTGCATGCCCGACAAATTCGTCACATACAACTTTCTGCTCTTCTCACGGTCTTCTTATTTAGAAGGAATATAATTATTTTTGTTCTATATATTTTTAGCTTTGCTGTGCTCAACTTGAGCATCGCTGAATCTACTGATCTAACCGGCGCACCTACAAATTTACCATTATGAAAAGGTCTGTTTTCACCATATTGATCATCCTGGCCATCTCATTCTCGTCCGTGGCACAGGGATGGAGAAATAATGAAATGCAGGTAAGGGTTGATGTCACGGATCCTTCCACATCCCGGCAATTATCAGCCCTGAGATTATCGGGCGATCATTACCCGGGCTATGCCATCCTGTATGTTACCCCGCGGGAGGCTGAGGCCCTTGAAGGTGCGGGCATCGCATATACCATACAGATCAAGGACCTCAATGATCATTACCGGGATTTCTGGGAAAGCAAGGTCGCTTACCATTCCTACCAGGAGATCGTTGACCTGGCCGACAGCCTGGCAGATGCCTTCCCGGATATCTGTATGAAGGTGATGTACGGGACTTCCCTTCAGGGGAGGGAGCTTGGCGCACTCAAGATCAGCGACAATGTGGGAGAAGACGAGAACGAAGCCGAGGTATTATTCGACGGCGGCATTCATGGCGATGAGATCGGCTGTGCCGAGAACAGTATCCGTTTTGCACGCGACCTTTGCCGCAAATACGGCAGCGATCCGGAGGTTACATTCCTGGTCGACAATCGTGAGATCTGGATCTATTATATGGTCAACCCCGACGGACGAGAGAACATGAGCCGCTATAATGCCAACGGTGTCGACCTTAACCGCGACTACGGCTACATGTGGGATGCCTGGGGAAGCAGTACGGGCGCTTTCTCACAGATCGAGACCAGGGCCTTGCGCAACTGCAGCTACGAAAACCAGTTTGTGGTGCATACCACTTATCACAGCGGTACGGAGTACATCTCATGCCCCTGGAGCTACCGTCCCGAGCCACCGCCCGATATGCCCCACATTCTCCATCTCGCCGGGATCTACAGCGACGAGTCGGGATATGGCAATCTTGAATACGGGCAGGGCAATTCAGGGATGTATGCCATCAATGGCAGCACCAAAGACGGGAATTACGGCGTGATGGGATCCATAAGCTGGTCGATCGAGATCTCATACGATAAACAACCTCCTGCATCGCAGATCATGCAGTTCTATAACTGGAACTATCCTTCCATGATGGCCCTTATCGAAAATTCGGGTTACGGGCTAGAAGGGACCATCACCGACGCCAACACCGGCGAAGCAGTGCAGGCCACCATTTTCGTGAACGACCAGATGCAATGCTTCTCCGACCCGGAGGTGGGCGACTACCACAAATATGTGCTGCCGGGAAAATATTCCATCAAGGTGGTGGCCAATGGCTATGAAACCCAGGTCAGCGCCGACAGCGTTGAGGTGACTGAGTTCAGCAGCACAGTCGCCGATTTTGAGATGGTGCCTGCCGACAGTGCGCGTTGGTACGCATGGCGCATGATCAGCAGCCGCATCCCCGACAACAACACCCAGGATGAAGGCAACACCAAAGCGCTCATCGGCCCGCCCGACATGGTCAACTACTCCATAGGGAAAGGAGGATGGGTGGTGGTGGATATGCAGAAGCCCATCATCGACAAGCCCGGCAACGACATCAAGGTGTATGAGGGCGACTTCACCCCTGAAGGATACAGTTGTTATGCCGGTCAGAGCATGGACGGGCCCTGGCTCCTCATGGGAGCGGGTGAGGGCACAACCGAATTTGAACTCGCCGTGACCGGCCTCACCGAGGCAAGGTATTTCAAGATCCTCGACGATGGCGACGGCACACAGAATGCACCGGATGCCGGCTTCGACCTCGATGCCGTCAGCGATTTGGAGCACGTATGGGGCGTTTACATCATCATGACCGAATACGTGCTCGACGACGAGAACGGCAACGGCCACCTCGACCAGGGAGAATCGGCCGACCTGCACATCACCCTCAACAATAACGGGAATGTTACGGCCAATAACGTGAACGGCACGATGTCAACAACATACCCATACGTCGACATCACACAGGCAAATGCTTCTTTCGGCACGCTGGTCCAGAACCAGTCGGGCAGCGGCACTTTCTCTTTTGAGGTCGGAGAGGATGCCCCGACAGGCGATACGCTGACCTTTACCCTCGACGTCACTGCCAACAACGGCATCTACGGCACCTCCTTCGATCTCTCATTCCTGATAGGCAAATACCCGATCCTGATCGTCGACCTCGACGGCAACCATAATTCAGGGAGCGTGATGCAGGATATCATTAGCGGTATAGACCTCCCGGCGACTTATGTCACCACTTTCCCGGATAATCTTGATATGTATCAGTGTGTTTTCGTCTGCCTGGGGGTTTATGACCAGAACCATGTGCTGACAAGCACCGAAGGACAAGCCCTTGCCGCTTACCTTGACCATGGAGGCCGCCTTTACATGGAAGGGGGTGATACCTGGGCCTACGACGGGGCCACAGCCGTACATCCCATGTTCAAGATACAGGGTATTGACGACGGAAACTCAGACCTGGGCCTGATCTTCGGCCAGGCAGGCTCCTTTGCCGAGGGCATGGTTTATTCCTATGGTGGCGACAATGCCTATATCGACCGTATTGCCCCGGTCGACAATGCCTTTCAGCTTTTCCGCAACCAGGTACCCTCCTACTGTAATGCCGTAGCCCTCGACGAAGGGACCTACAAGACGGTGGGCTCTTCCTTTGAGTTTGGCGGTTTGACCGATAACCAGAACACCAGGGAAGAATACATGATCCTCATCCTTGAGTTTTTCGGAGGCATCCTCACCGGCGTTGAGGAAAATATTGCGGATGATGGCGTGCTGCAGGTGTCTTCATGGCCAAACCCTTTCGCTGACCACATCTCGCTGAACCTTGAAATTGCTGAAACTTCGTCCATCGGCATCGACATATACGATATAAACGGCCGGAAAGTGGCAGCCCTGGCCGGAGGGGTTTACCATCAGGGCCGGCATGCTTTCGAATGGGACGGCAACCTGCCGGATGGCAGCCCTGCTCCCGGAGGCATGTATATTTATGTGGTCAGGACGGATGAAACCAGTACGGCCGGAAAGATCATCCGCAGGCGATAAGGCCGACGCCTGCGGTGGCACAATAGATGAAAGATCATAGATCGCGCTACGATGGATCGCATTTCCATCAAAATATCTATATATGATAACCGGAATATTATAAAGATATTCGTATCTTGTGCAGCCAAATCAGAAAACAAAGTAACTCATTAACACTCATAAACCAAACCTGTCATGATCAAAATCAGCAGAAAAAGCATTCTTTCCCTTTTGTCGTTCATCGTTGCAACATCCGTTTATGCGCAGACTATAAGCTATTCCGACGGGTGGGATGCACCCGGCATCAATCTTACGGCCGAATCCGTTTCAGCAGTGGAAGTAACCTATTCGATCGGTGAATTCTTCATGGATGAAGTATCGGTGAAAGGCACTCCGATGAAATCGATCCATTTGCCTTCCAGCCTTATCCCGAATAATGAAGGAGCTCCCGACCTGGCGGGAAGCAGCCGGTATATTGCCATCCCCCAGGGAGCAATTGCACGGCTGAATGTGCTTTCATTCCGGACGGAGACATTTGAAAATATTGAAGTGGCTCCTGCCCCCCGCATTCCGCTGGATACCGACGACGGGCCACTTTATTACAACAAGGATGAGAGCATTTATGCTGTTGACGCTTTTTATCCTGCAGAGCCATTTCTTCTTTCCAAATCCACAACCATCAGAGGTGTGGATGCCGTCATGCTGGGCATCACGCCCTTCCAGTATAACCCGGTGAGCAAGGAGCTGATCGTATATCGCGATATAAAGCTTGAAGTAGCCTTTGAGGGCGGCAACGGGCAATTTGGCGATAACCGTTACCGCAGCCGCTGGTTCGACCCCATCCTGCAGGACCAGTTATTGAATTATTCATCCCTGCCGGAAATTGACTATGCCAGCAGCGGTGGAAGCAAGGACGATGGTTTCGAATATGTGATCATCACCCCCGACAACCCGGTGTTTATTGCCTGGGCCGACACGCTCAAAAAGTTCAGGAACATGCAGGGCATCAGCACGGGCATCTATACCATCACCGAGGTGGGTGGCAATACTATCGACACCATCGAAGATTTCATCAATGATGCATACAACAACTGGGCTATCCCTCCCCTGGCCTTTCTCATCATGGCCGACTACGGGGCTTCCGGCGATGGCATCCTCTCACCGATCTGGAATTATTATTGCGTTTCCGACCATATTTTCGGCGATGTGAACGGCAATGGCATGGCCGATGTGATCATGGCCAGGATGACCGCTCAGAACGAAACACATCTGCAGAACATGATCGGCAAGATCATTGACTTTGAGAACAACCCGCCCACATACGACAGCTATTACGATCCCATCACCGCCCTTGGCTGGCAGACCGAACGCTGGTTCCAGATATGCTCTGAAGCTGTCGGAGGATATTTCAAGAATGTAAAAGGGAGGAATCCCATAAGGATCAACGAAGTATACGGGGGAAACCCCAACACCGACCCCTGGTCGACTGCCACCAACACCAGCACCATCCTTGGAGTATTCGGCCCCGGTGGACTGGGATACATCCCGGCCTCCCCTTCCGAACTCGGGAACTGGTCGGGTGGAAGCGCTTCCGACATCAACAATGCGATCAATGCCGGGTCCTTCATCCTCCAGCACAGGGACCATGGATATGAACAGGGCTGGGGCGAGCCTTCCTACAACAACAACAGCCTTAACGGCCTGTCGAACGAAGATCCCGTTTTCGTATTCTCCATCAACTGCCTCACCGGGAAATACAACTGGTCTTCCGAATGTTTCACAGAGAAATTCCACCGCATGGAGCAGGGTGCCCTCGGGCTCATTGCCGCTTCCGAAGTGTCGTATTCCTTTGTGAACGACACCTATGTGTGGGGACTCTACGACTATATGTGGCCGGATTTTCTGCCACAGTTCGGCCCCACGATCTCTGAAGAACGCGGCATGCTGCCGGCCTTTGCCAATGTGGCTGCAAAATATTTCCTGCAAGCCTCAAGTTGGCCCTACAACACAAGCAACAAGGAAGTGACCTATAACCTTTTCCACCACCATGGCTGCGCATTCCAGACATTATACTCGGAGGTGCCTTCCACGCTGATGGTACTGCACGATAATGTGCTGCTCACCGGCTCAGGCTCCTTCACCGTTACCGCCGATTCAGGAGCTTTCATCGCCCTCTCGCACAATGGAGAGATCCTTGGTACCGCTGACTCTGACGGCACTCCCCAGGCCATCGCCATCACCCCCTTGGTTCCCGGCAATCTGCTCGACGTGGTGGTGACCAAACCGAACTTTTTCAGGTATCATGCCACCGTCGATGTAATTCCGGCCAATATGGCCTATGTGGTGTATAACGACTTTGCCATCAACGACGCTGCCGGTAACGGCGACGGCAAACTCGACTATGGGGAGCAGGTGATGCTGTCGCTAACCCTCGAAAATGTAGGCCTCATCGATGCCTCAGGCGTCGATGCCACGATCGCCTCCGGCAACGGCAACATCTCCGTCAGCGATAATACAGCGTTTTTTGGTGATATCCTGTCGCTGCAAACCGTAACAGTGACTGATGAGTACACCTTCGAAGCCGCTCCCGAAATTGGCGATGGCGAACTGGTTGTCTTCAGCGTGGAAGCCACCGATGGCGACTCTGTCTGGAACAGCTTCTTCAGCATGCAGGCCCACGCTCCGGTCATGGAATATGTTTCCTTCATGATCGATGATGCCGCAGGTAACGGCAATCTGATCCGTATCACAGGCGAAACCCTTGACTACACG
>CAZHYA010000022.1:17474-17941 GCA_964536525.1 uncultured Bacteroidales bacterium
ACCTTATCATCAGCGTTGAAAACACCGGGTCATCGGAAGCAAAAAATGTAGAAGTGGCCTTAAGTTGCAGCGGAAAAGGTTACCTGACGGTCAATAACGGACCGGTTGCCGTTGGCAACATGCCAGGCCAGACCAGCGGCGATGCCGTATTCAGTGTCACCGCCTCTGAAAACACACCGGGAGGTTTCAATGCCCTGTTCTCCGTCAACATCAATGCCGACCTGGGCATCTCGGGCACGGGGGCCTTCGACTTTATCGTAGGCCAGTTTTCGGCCCTTATCCTCGACCTCGCTCAGTTAACAGTAAGATTAAAGCAAAAATAATAAATAATTGCCACAAATTTCCTGATTTGTTGCCTTCTTGTTGATCTAAAACAGCATTTTCCAGATCGCTGTGAATGATTATATTCTTTGCTCCCATTAAGGATGAAAGCAATTTGTTGTTATGCAGCTTACCCTCGTCCTTCA
>CAZHYA010000023.1:0-12550 GCA_964536525.1 uncultured Bacteroidales bacterium
ATCCCGTTAACCACGCTGCGCCGGTCGTAAGCCGCCGAGGGCACCACATAGCCTCCCGGGCACATGCAGAAGGTATAAACACCTGCATCTTTAACCGTTTTCATGGCCAGGCGGTATTCGGCAGCCTTAACGCCAGGGAGGCTCTCCCTCCCCCACTGCGCAAGGTTGATCAGCCTCTGTGGATGCTCGATACGGTGGCCGATGGCAAAGTTCTTGGTGGTAAAGTGCACACCCCTTCCGATCAGCATGCGGTAAGTGTCGTAGGCCGAATGGCCGGTGGCCAGGAGGAAATGATCTGCTTCCAGGTCGCCGGCGCTGCTACGAACGGACATAACCCTGTCGCCACTCACCACAAGATCTTCGAACATCGTATCGAACAGCAGGCGACCGCCCTGGTCTATGAATTTCTGACGGAGGTTCGGCACCACTACCTTGAGATTGTCGGTGCCCACATGTGGATAAGCCATATACAGGATCTCTTCCGGGGCCCCGGCCTTCACATATTCCTCCATGAAAAACCTGCGTTCGGCGGAGATGTGCTTGCTGCGTGAGGTGAGCTTGCCGTCGGAAAAGGTCCCTGCCCCTCCCTCGCCGAAGGCATAATTATTGCCGGGCGAGAATAATCCATCATTTTCCAACCTGTCAATGGCCCCGCTTCGTTGTTCCACCCCGGATCCCCGCTCGATGATGGTCACCGCATAGCCGCTGAGTTGCAAGACATATCCGGCAAAAAATCCCGCCGGCCCGCTGCCGACCACGACCACCTTTTCGCTGCGCTTTTTATACGGTATTGAGAGGGAGGGACGGGCCGGGGACGCTTCCCCCCTGAAGGCCGGAGATGACACCACCACGCTGACCTGCCAGTGGATGTCATCTTTCTTCCTTGCGTCCAGGCTCTTCTTATCGATCATGAAGGAGAAATCCTTCAAGCCAAGCTTCTTACGGATAGCTTTCCTGATTTCATCATCACCGTAGCCGGTATGAAGCTTAAGCTGAATGTTCCTGTATCCCATGGTGCTGTGGTCCGCTTGCTGGATTCATCCCGGCACATGATATGATCAGCGGTGCGTGGAATTTCAGTGCAAAGTTCGGATTAATATCCAAACCGGCAAAGAAGCCTGACTTGTTATGGTTACGGCCAGCAGTGACAGGACAGGGTACTTAATACCTGACGGATATCCTATTCAACGATGATCCCAGTGGCTTTCAGTACGTTGTTAGCGTAATCCACCTCTTTCTCGTTTGCCTCCTTGTCGGCAAAGACCGTCTCCTTCATCAGTTCGTAAAAGAGTTTCTTCTTGTCGGGTTCCATATTGCTGATCACGTAACCTGCTTCATCGGGCCGCATGGCAAAGGCACCATTGACCTTCTCCTCGTCGAGGGCCATGTTGTTGGCGATGTTGGTCAGTAACTGGATTTCAGGGTCGTTCAGGTCGTCATCGGCATTGGCTACTGAAGCAAATGCTTTCAGCATGGCCATTTTTTCAATCAGTCGGAGTTCCATTTCTTTTTGTATTAAGTGTGGTTAATATAAGGTTAACAAAAGTCATAATATTTTTTATCGCGCATAAACGTTGGGCATAAAACCCGACTGGATCTTCCCGGCGATCATCTGAGCGATCTCCTTGGGGGCCAGCTGAAACATTTCCTGTCCGATATGATACAGGAATGATACTTCCTTTTCCACAAGATCGTTATCGAAGATGGCGAGGCCGATCAGAAAGTCGAACAGCGGGTAGCGATCGGCAGGATTGATCTCCATGATCTTTGCAACGGATTCGGAGAAAACCTCTTCCACTTTTCCCGTCTGGTATACCTGGTCGAGGAAGGCTTTGGGATAGATCGTGAATTCGGAAAGCTCCCTGACGATCTTCTTATACTCGTCCTGATTGATCTGCCCGTCGGCGCCGGCCATGATCAGGCCCGCCGAGGCGAGGAACAGCCGCCGCTGCTGGTCGAGTTCAGAATTGCTCACGGTAAGCAGGATATCGATCAACTCACCGGTTTGTGCATCCAGCTTTTCATCGCGCCCGCCGGCATGCCAATCACTGGTGCCATCGACCAGATGCGATTGTGAAAAGTACTGCAGCGCCTTGATCCGGATCGGATTGATCGGGTGCGACATCAGGTTGGCACGGATCTCCTTCCTGAAAAAGTCGAGGATCACATCGTTCTCAGCCATATAAGCCTCATAATCGAAATTGATGCGCCCGGTGTCGAGCCCGGAAGCCAGCTTGAAGAAGGCGGAGATGCACTTGTCGAGTTTCGGGCTGGCCAGGTACCCGTAGCGGTCGGCAGTTAGCTCCGAAAGCTTCTTCCATAGCGTGATCTTATGCTGCAGGATCAGCGGGGTGTTGGAAGGATCGGGAAAGATGAACTGGATGAGCCGCATGATGTCGGCATTCTTCGTGATGAGATGCCCGATCTCATGCCCTACGACAAACAGCAGTTCGTCGTTGTCGAGCCAACGGATGAGCCCTGAATTGATGTTTATGATGTGTGGCTGATCATCCTCGATGCGCGAAAGCGAAAAGGCATTCAGCTCGGGCGAATTGGTGACAAAATATTCGATGGGCTCATCAAAGCCCAGCTTCTCCTCCACCTCCCTGAACATGCTGTATAGCCCCGAAGCCATCTTCTCCGTTACCTTGAAGCTGTGCCCTTCGAGGATCAGCTTCCACTCGTTCTGGAAACGCTCGATCTTCGCTTCCTTGATCACCTTTTCCACGACCGGCCCTTCCATGAGGTGGTAGAGTTCCTGCCCGATCTGTGCTTCCAGTGCAATGCCAATTCTTGAATGTGCCATGTCCGTCTGATTGTTTTGAAAGCCCAAAAATATTGAAATTCGATTACGATACTAAACGATTGTTAATTATTTAACATTATTTGTCGGGCCATCACAGCGGTATACTCCAGTTAATGATGCCATGGGTGCCAGATAAAGCACTGGATTACAATACTAAAAAGGTACACGTTAAAACACCATGGATTAATTTCCGTCGGGGACCGGGAATAACTTCACATGTTCCCCTTTGGCGAGGCTAGCCGACAAAAAAGGCGGCATGCGGTCAACAAGGAGTTTAGCGTGATGAAAAGATTCAAAAAACGAGCCGGGAAATAACTTTTTATAACATTTTTTGCCAATCGATAGAATTCTTGCTATCTTGCAATTGAATAAAAGGCGCAAACCATCTCTTTATCCTTTCAAGGCACTGAAAGGGAGGTGGTTTGTGCCGTTTTATTTTACGATACCCAAAACTAAAAATTACGGAAATGAAAAGATCAAGCCTTTTCATGATGAGGCGGCATGCCAGGTGCTGCCGCGCTCTTTCGCTTCATGTGTTCCTTCCTGCACTTCTCTTACTCCTCATAGCTCCTCTCTCTTACGCAACAGTGAATGAAAATTATGACTGCTGCGATATCAATCCCGATGCCACCCCGGGAAACAACATCGGATTCAAAGTCAATGTTGCAGGAACGGCATTGAACAACAACGGTAATCCCTGGCTGTTCGTCGACAACGGGGATATCACCACCATCACCTGTAACAGTGATGTTTTTCAGGGCAATACAGCTTACCAGATCACCTTCACGACCAATCCATCGGGAACGATATTCGACTTTGTGTCGACCATCCCGCTGGATGCCGTCATTGTAAAGGGGGGCGCCAACGGATCGGAGGTTTATATTTTCGACCAGGAGCTGTTGTCAGGCACGGGGCTGCACGCCCCGCCAAACGTCAACGGCAGCCTGCCGGTGATCAGCCATGTGGAAGTGTGCTTCGACATTGAGCTGGAGGTGACCAAGACCGTTGAAACAAGCTATATCCAAACCTTTCCATGGACCATCGACAAATCCGTCGTACCCGAAAACTGGGACTTCTTCACCGGCGACGACGGAACTTCGGTCTATTCCGTGAACCTCACCAAAGGAGATCCTGTCGACAGCGACTGGCAGGCCTGGGGTTATATCATGATTGAAAACCCTTCGCCCTTCGATGCCGTGGTCACGGCCATAACGGATGTTGCCGGTGGTATTCCTGCCGCCGTTGTATGCCCGGAACAGTTGCCCTACACCCTTGCCTCGGGCGAAACCCTTATCTGCACTTATTCCTGTATGCTGCCCGATGGCACACAACGCCTGAACGTAGCCACTGCAGCGGTGGCAGAAGGAAGCCTGGTCGGGGGAAATAGCGGGACTGCCATGGTAGTGTTCGGCGACCCTGCCTCCATCATGAACAACCAGGTCAGTGTGATCGATTCATGGAAAGGCCCGCTCGGAACCTTCAGCGCATCAGGCACCGTTGAATACCCACGCAACTTCAACTGTAATGATGAAGGGACAGAAGTAAACACCGCCATGATCGTGGAGACCGGACAGTGGGACGATGCCACAGTCAACATCGCCTGTTACTCGCTGGAGGTGAGCAAAACGGCAAATACCGCTTTTACGCGCGACTATAACTGGTGGATGGAAAAATCGGCTTCGGAGTCTTCATTGACCCTCGCGCCGGGACAGGTTTACACGGTAACCTATACCATAGAGATGTTTGCCGATTACCAGGACCTCGACCACAAGGTGGATGGATCAGTGGTGATCCATAATCCTGCTCCCGTTGCGGCGATGATCAACAGCGTTGCCGACCTCATCACCCCGGGAGATATACCGGTAAGCCTCGACTTCAATATTACGTTCCCCTTCATGCTTGGCCCGGAAAAGACCCTGAGCTGCAATTATACCTGCCCGCTGCCTGATGGTGCGACACGCCTCAATACCCTGACGGCAACGATCCAGAATTATTCCTACGGGCCTTTGATGAATGGCACCCCATCAGGAACAACTTATTTTTCTGGTTCTGCGCCCGTCGACTTCGGACAGGCGACCGTCCATTACATGGACGAATGCATCAGCCTTTACGACAACATGCTCTGCCCTCCCGAACTTGGCGGCATCTGTTACGACCATCTGCCCTACCAGCGGTCGTATACCTTTGATTTCGGGCCTTATTCAGAGCCGGACGACTGCGGTTCCTTTGTGGTCACCAACCTGTGTGCCTTCATCTCGGGCGATAATGGAGATATGGGAAAGGCCACCTACGACCTTCCGGTAACCATTGCATGCTCATTATCTGGCGGTTGCACGCTCACCTTCGGCTATTGGAAGACCCATTCGGGTTATGGTCCGGCCCCATACGACGACAATTGGGAAAACCTGGGCGATGTTGACGGTGACGGGGTAGAGGAATATGAGGATGAAAACTTCTTTGCCAGCGGGCAAACCTATTACGAGGTATTGTGGACGGCTCCCGCGGGCAATGTGTATTACATCCTGGCAAGGCAATATATTGCCACGGAACTGAACATCCTGAACGGTGCCGATCCTGCCGATGCTCAGGAAGCATTCGACGATGCAACCGGACTCCTTACAGGTGCTGATCCCGCCCAGGTTGCGTTATTGAAAGGAAAGGCAAGGAAACCCTGGACCAATGCAGCATCGGTGCTCGACGATTATAACAATGGCACAATCGGGCCGGGACACTGTACGGATAACAATCCGGATTTCCAGGATGAGGAATACCTGTCAGAAGATGTTATGCAGGCTGCAGGGGAGCCAGCTTATGTACTGCTGCAGAATTTCCCGAACCCTTTCGACCAGGGCACAAAATTCACCGTAACCGTTCCCGGCTCCGGCAGGGTTGAAATTAACATCTACAGCCTCGACGGGAAGAAGATCGACCGGGTATTCAGCGGAGAACTGGTGGAAGGCAGCCACACCTTCAACTACCAACCTCCTTCGGGCATTGCACCCGGCGTGTATATTTATTCGCTCGAATCGCCTGAAATAAGGCTGTTCAGAAAAATGAGCATCTATTGACCCTAACCTGAACGAGGCTGTCTCAAAAGTCTTTGTGAAACTTGGTGTCGTCCTTTGTGATCTTTGTGGTTATTTTTAACTCATTGAACCACAAAGGTTCGCAAAGTATCCTCAAAGGAGCGCAAAGTAATTCAGACGGTATAATTTCCATCTTTTAACTTTTGAGACAGCCTCGTTTTTTATACATCTCCAGCCGGTAGATCCTTAAAGGTCACCTGCCGGGGCATCCATCAGTACAGATTGATCATTGACTAATCATCGTCTGATCCCCAACCGTCGGAGTCTTCATACTCCATTTCCATATCGTCTTCATTCTCGAGGCGGGACAATTCCTGTTCGCAATTCGGGCATACGTCGGCGCCCCATGAATCGGATTCAAAACTTTCACCGCAGCGGATGCAAATCGTTTCCATGATTAAAAAATTTGAACCTCATAAAAATAATACATTGCACAAACAAATGTAAACCGATAAAGTTTTTTTTTATTATAAAAACACCGGCAATTTTTTGTTTGAGAATTTGAATTTCTCCGGAGTTATTCAACAGGACCTGACAAGATAGCCTTCTCTTCGAACTTTATTGGCCGTATAACATAATAAACACCGGCCAGGGATACCATTGCGGTGATGATATAGAAGAGCAGGCTCACGCTCACCGCCAGTCCCTGGTCGATGCCCAGCAACCCTGCCCCGTACATGAAAGTGAGTTCACGCACGCCCATGCCGCCGATGGAGATCGGCAGCACGGCAATCATTGATGAGACGAGGAAGACCAGCAGGTAGTCGGGCAGTTGGCCCCCGCCGCCACCCAGGGCAAGCACGATCATGGTGGCGCAGGCCATCTGCAGCACCTGCACCAGCAGGGAATAAAGCATTGTCCTGGTAAATACAGGCAGGAAATAGCGATAGAACAACCTGCAGAAGAGGTACAGTCCGGCAATGACCAGCGGGATGAGCAGGAATCCTGCCCGGTTCCACCACAGGGGGATGTCGATAAGGGAGAAAAGCAGCAGTGCGAGTACAGCGAGCATGGCCATTCCCGAAAGCCTGTCGGTAAGCACACTGCCAAAAAGCTTTACCGTTCCGGTCTTAAAGTGTTTCTGTAGAAGATAGATCTTGTAGCCATCGCCTCCTATCCCCCCCGGGAGGAAAAGGTTATAGAACATCCCCAGCAGGTACAACCTGAGATTCTGTAATTCAGTAAGATCAAGGCCGGTCCTTCTGAAAAAAATATTCAGCCTGAAGGCCGAAACGATCTTGGAAGCAACGAAAAGCAGGAAGGCCGCAAGAAGAAGCAACAGGTCAGACCCGGCGATGAGCCCCATCACGCTCCCGAATTCGATACGGGTAAAAACGAAGTACAGGGCTGCAATGGTCAGCCCGAACTTCAGCACCGTCTTTATGAGGCGTTTAACCCTTTTGTCCACCGATCGTGATCTTTTTTACCCTGTAGGGTTTCTTTTTCTGTGATTCGAAATAGGTGCGCATCTGGAATTCGATGATGATCCCGATGGTGATCATCTGGAAACCGGCCAGCACGAGCAGGATGCCAAGGATCAGCAGTGGCCTGCCCCAGATGTCCTGTCCCATAATTTTGAGGATGAGCAGATAAGCATTGATGACGGCCCCGATCCCGAATAACAGCAAGCCCCAGAAACCGAAAAAGTGTATGGGTTTCTGCATGTAGCGTTTGAAGAACAGCAGGAGGATGAGGTCGCTGATCACCCTGAAGGTACGCGAAAGGCCGTATTTCGAACTGCCATGGATCCGTGGGTGGTGCCTTACCTCCGTCTGTGTGATGGTGGCCCCCTCGAGGGCCGCCAACACTGAAATATAGCGGTGCATCTCGCCATAGAGTCCGAGGCTTTTGGCCATCTCCGCCCTGAATACCTTCAGCGCACATCCGTTGTCCCTGATCTTCACCCCGGTCGTCCTCCTGATCATGGCGTTTGCGATAATGGAAGGGATCCTTCGGATAAAGAAGTCGTCTTTCCTGTTCTTCCTGATCCCGACCACCACATCCCATTCACCTTCTTCTGCCAGGGCCACCATAGAGGGTATGTCGGCAGGGTCGTTCTGAAGGTCGCCGTCGAGGGTGATGATATAATCGCCGGAAGCATGGTCGATGCCGGCCGCCAGGGCCGAGCTCTGCCCGTAATTCATCTTCAGCTCGATAAGGTGGACATGTTCATCCCGCAGGCCTTTGATGGTGGCCACCGTTTTGTCGGACGAGCCATCGTCGACAAGGATGGTTTCATAATCGTAACCCTGAAGCGCAGCATTGATCTGCTCCACCAGGGGAATGACATTCTCTTCCTCGTTAAATACCGAGATGACGAGCGAAAGCTTTTTCATAGCAGATTATTCACAATTTCCCGCAAATATAAGGTCAATTGTCTAACTTTGGAGGCCGGAGCGAAATTGCCATACATAAAATATTATGCTGAAGATCCTTGTTACCGGTTCTGCCGGATTTATCGGTTACCATACGGTGCTGCGCCTGCTGGAGGCCGGGCATCATGTTTTGGGTATCGACAGCCTCAACAGCTATTACGATCCTGAACTGAAGATCAGCCGCCTGGTCAGCTCCGGCATCGGACGGGATACCATCAGCGGTGAAGTGCCGGCACGGAGCAACCTTCATCCGGGGTACAGCTTTCTGCGGACAGACATTTCAAACGAGGAGGCCGTCGAAGCGCTCTTCGCGCAAGGCGGATTCGACTGCGTGATCCACCTGGCCGCCCAGCCGGGGGCAAGATACAGTATCGAGAACCCCGTGAGCTACATCAACACGAACATCAGGGGATTCTTCAACATCCTGGAAGCCTGCCGGCATCATCGGCCGGCACACCTGGTATACGCCAGCAGTTCGAGCATTTACGGGCACAACGAGAAGATGCCCTATGCCGAAGGCGATGTGACCGACAGGCCCGCCAGCCTCTACGGGGCCACCAAAAAGTCGAACGAACTGATGGCTTATGCATACAGCCAACTTTACGGCATCCCGATGACGGGATTGCGCTTTTTTACGGTTTACGGCCCCTGGGGAAGACCCGACATGGCATATTTCAAATACACGAGGGCCATCCTCGAAGGGAAACCCATCGATGTATACAACCATGGCCGCCTAAGGCGCGACTTTACCTATGTGGATGATATCGTGGAAGGCATCCATGCCGTGATGGGCATCATCCCGCCGGCCGACGACCCCCACAGGGTCTTCAACATTGGAAATTCGGAGCCCATAACCCTGATAGCATTCATCGAAACCCTGGAGAAGATACTGGGGAAAAAAGCTATCCGCAACATGTTACCCATGCAGCAGGGCGATGTGCTGGCCACCTTTGCCGACACCACGAAGCTTGAACATTATTGTAACTATAAACCCTATACCAGCCTGGAAGACGGACTGAGAAGATTCACTGCATGGTACCTTGAACAGTATAAACCGTGAGATGATATAGGGTGCCGGATACCAGATCCCAGATACCGGATACCAGATACCAGATAATAGATACCAGAACCTGGAACCGATCAACAAACAATGAAGAACAAATAACGAACAAAATGATATGTACAAGGTACTACGAACCAGTAGCCAGTTACCATGAACCGCCAGAAACTCATCCAAAACCCGTTCTTCTTTCTCCTGCTGGCCTATGTGCTTTTCTTCCCGGCTTTCATGATCAACCTCGGCGACCAGCCGATCATAGAGGATGAGGCGATACGCTCGCTGGTGGCCTTCGAGATGCACAAGAGCGGCGATTACATCACCCCTACCATAGGCGGCGAGCCCTACCTGCGGAAACCGCCACTCTACAACTGGCTCATCGCAGGCTCTTATTCGCTCTTTGGCAACTATTCGGAACAGGCAGTGAGGTTCCCCATGGTCATCGCGCTGCTGTTGTTCTCCTTTACATTATTCCTGGTCATCAGGAAGCAGCTGGGCAACAGGATGGGGATCATCAATGCACTGATATTCCTGACCCTGGGAAGGATCCTGTTCTATGAATCGCTCCACGGCCTCATCGACATAGCCTTTTCGTGGCTCACTTATCTCTTTTTCATGCTTTCGTACATCTTTTTCAAAAAAGAGAAATTCCTGCTTCTTTTTGTGGTCGCTTACCTGATCACGTCCGTCACCTGGATGATGAAAGGGCTGCCTTCGCTGGTCTTCCTGGCGATCACCCTGCTGGCGCTCTTCATCCAGCAGAGGCGGTTCAGGATGCTGTTCAACTGGAGGCACTTCGTGGGCATGGCCATCTTCCTCGTACTGGTGGGCAGCTATTACCTGGTGTATTTCAGCATGAACGACATCAGCCCGAAAGAGCTTTTCATGACCCTGCTCGGGCAGACCACCAGGCGCACCGTGGTCCGCTTTGGCTGGCTGGTGACCCTGCAGCACCTCTTCATCTTCCCCTTCGACATGCTTTACCACTTCTTGCCATGGACCCTGCTCACACTCGTCCTTTTCGTGAAGGGGGGAATCAGGAAGATATGGGCACAGCCGTTCCTAAGGTACAACATCCTGTTGCTGGTACTGAACATCATCCCTTACTGGACCTCGCCCGAGGTGCATCCCCGCTATATCCTCATGCTGGCCCCGCTGTATTTCACCTCCCTTACCTGGTTGTATTTTGAGATCAGGGAAAGCAGGCGCCTTCTTCCCCGCATCATGGAATATATTTTCGGCGGACTGATGGTGATCGCCTGCGTAGCCCCCTACGGGGCCTTGTTCCATGATATGACCCGGGGGCTTGACCATGTATTGATCACAGCCATCATCCTTTCCCTGGCCCTGGTCGTGATCTGTGTTTTATACTGGAAAGAGGCCGGGATGCGCCTGTTCTGGCTTGCCATCGCCATGCTGGTGATCCGCATCGGCTTCGACTTCCTGGTGCTCCCCACCCGGCAAATGGATTCCGACGAGGTGGTCAGCAAGCAGTCGGCCATCGAACTGGCGGAGAAGACAAAAGGCAAGGCGCTTTATTCATACTGGAACCCTGATTTTGAGCCAAGCTTCTATTACATGAAGAACTTTATCGCTTTCAGGTACCATTTCCACCTGGCCGCCGCCCGCGACGGGATCGTTTACAACATCTCCGAAAGGATCCCAGGAGCGCTGTATTTCAGCTCACCCGATCATTTCGACACCAGCGAGGTGATCGTCATCGATACGGTGATCCAGCACCTCGACGATACCTCCCCCCTTCCGCTTTTTACCTTTTTACCAACCCCGGAATAGATGTAAAGCATTTTCCTGATCCGGAGACAATATGTTTCCGGGAGTAACATTTATAACTGTCCGGCTATTCAGCCCGACACATTTTTTCCATCAATATATATTCTGTCTCTCGATTATTTCATACATTTGTACTTTCCCATGACACCTGTTCACGGTAGAGGATCTCATTCGTTCTTTCGATCCGTCATTTTTTAGAGCATAATAAGCATGAAGGCGGCCACGCAGGTTTGTCCCTGCTCCGGCTTTAATAAACCGATCAACCCTATTTATTAACCCAAACATTAAACTTATGAAAGCTCAAAAAACATTTTTAATCCTTACAGCGCTCATGCTGTTATTCGTTTCTTCCTGCAAAAAGAACGACGATGAACAAGCGCCTGATCCCGGCCCGAAGCCCGAGATCATCACCCAGGGCCTGGTGGTGTCGGACAGCGTATTTGTGATCACCGCCGATATGACCCTCAGCAGCAGCATTTACGAACTGGAGGACGGTATTTACAAGTACAACTTTGAAGGTGAAGCCCCTGAAGTAGGGCCCGGTGCCATTATCGTGGATTCGCTCAACGGGGGATATATCCGCAAGGTACAGGGATCCAACATCATTGGCAGCACCCTTCGCCTGGAAACGGCACAGGCTTCCTTCGAGGACCTCTTCGAGGAAGGGACCCTGGAATTCAATGTAGACCTCGGAGTGCCTTTAAAAAATTACACCAAATCCGACGGCATCGAATACAAATTGCTTGAGGACGAACTGGAAGAGGGAGCCTCGACCTCCAACTACGTAGATTATGACATTGAAGCCGAACTTTCCAGCGAGGTTAGCGTGACTGGTGGCTTCAACGTTGAACCGCGTTTCAACTTTAAATGGAAGTTCAGCAAGGAGCACGGGCTGGAGCAATTCAACTGCTTCCTCGACAACACACGTGTCGGCCTGGAGGCCACCCTGGCCTTTACTGCAGGCGGCAGCGTTTCTGCAACGGTACAGAAGTCATTCGGCAGCATCACCAAACGTGGCATCGCGTGGATCTATGGCATCCCCGTGATCTTCGACATAGAGGTTGAACTGCTGGGCATGGGATATGTCCACTTCGAGGAAGAAGCCAACTTCCCCATTACTTTCACGAACACCAGCACGCTGAGTTATGGCGTAAGCTACAATTACGGGGCCACCAGTTTTGTCACCGGTTTTTCGAACCAGTCGGAACTCAGTGCCACACCTTCATTTGAAGCCAAGGGGCAGGTCAGGCTCGACATCATTCCCCAGGTGAACATCGAATTCTACGGTGTGCTGGGCAATGTGATCAAGCCCAAGCCTTATGTGGAGCTTGCAGCACAGTATATCAATGTTGGCGGTATGCAGGAAACCTGCGCACAGATCGATGCAGGGATCGACCTTGGCCTGGGTGTGCGCGGCGAGATATTTGGCGAGGAG
>CAZHYA010000023.1:12560-17653 GCA_964536525.1 uncultured Bacteroidales bacterium
ATTTCAACATTGCCAAGAAAACGCTTTGGAAGAGTCAGGACGACTGCGTGCTCCCTGTCATCACCATTTCGGAACCCCGCTGGGATTTCGGCACCCACACATGCAACAACAACGCCACACCCTACACCGTGACCATGGATGTTGAAGACCCCGACACCCTGCTCGGGCCAGGAACCACTCTCGTTGCCCTGCACCGCTTCTATTCACCCGAAGGGTCCTCCACGGGATCTATTACCCGCGATTGGGAAGATATGGAGCAACAAGGCAACACCCTGAGCTATAATATCTGCATCGGATGGGTAAGTGCCACTTATGTGGAACAGAGTTTCTACCTTGTTGCCGCCGATGGCACCCAGAGCAACATGATCACCGTGATCATACCCAGGCTCGGGGCAAAGAGCGAAAGCTTCGGCGGACTACCATTCATAGAATGACCTGAACAATAAGGTATAAAATGGGACAGGGAGTAGGGCGATAGGCGTCAGGCGTCGGGTTTCATAGTCCATATTCCCTGTTCCTTTTTCCTTTTTCCTTTTTCCTTTTTCCATATTCCTTTTATCATTGTTCCCCCGTTCTAACGCTGCTTGACAAACCTCCCCACAGCATCCCCCATTCGGATAATATACGTCCCCGGGCTGTATCCCGAAACATCCAGGACCAGTTCCTTTTGTCGGGCAGGGAACTGAATTTTTGTTGTTGATTGCCCTGCACTGTTAAAAATGTGCAAGACACCCGTTTCTGAGTTGTTGTTCAAAAGTATACGAACCTTATGGATGGCCGGATTGGGATATGCAACAATGTCGTTCCGACAACCTGTGGTTTCACGATCAGTGATGCCCACCCATTGCATCTCGTAGCATCCCATGTCGATGAGCTGGGCATGGATGTCGATGCGCGGCATCCCGTCAATGTCGGTGGTCGGCAGCCTAAGTCCCGAAGTGTCGGGCGTACCGGTATTCATGCAGGGTGAGGCGTCGTCATCAAGTCGGAAATTCTCCGTAAAAAGCGGATTGAGGTCGATATTGTTTTCATATATTCCCGTGTAACCTGCTCCGCCGCCGCTGCCGCCGAATAATTCCGGTCCCCCCTCAATGTCGCAATAGTAAAAATCAGCCGACGACAAGGCATCCCAGAGGTAAACCTCCGGTCCCACCTGGGCGTTGTTATTCCACAGGATGCTGTTGTATACTGCCGGGATGAGAGAATCCTTCACATAGAAAGCGCCTCCGTAAATGGATGCATTGCCCGTGATGGTATTGTTCACGAAGGTGGGACCCGCATCGATACTGGCGATCGCCCCGCCGAAAAATTCAGATGTATTGCCAAACAGCAAATTGTTGCACTGACTGAAGGGATATTCATAATAATGCAGGTAGCCAAGGGCACCGCCCAGCCCGCTGTGATTTCCGCTAAAGATATTGTTATGCACCCGTGCATCGCGGAAGCGGATGGCCACCGCCCCTCCCACCCCCGTGGAGCTGTTGCCTTCGAAAAAATTCCCTTTGATGTGAGGGGAGGACTTATCGGCGCATACGGCCCCTCCGTAGCCCCATGGGAATACGACCGGTCCGCATCGGTTTCCCGTGAAGTCGCATTGGCTGAGCACGATATCCGCTTCATCGAGGTAGATGGCCCCACCGTTGAGCAGGGCGAAGTTGTTTTCGAAAACACAGTGCGACACACGCAATTTTCCTGAATAGCGGATATTCATAGCCCCGCCATGGTTTTCCAGTGAATCGGGACTGACAGCCTTCGCATGCCTGAAGATACAGTGTTCGAATAGAGATGAATCGGGCGGAACCACGTTGTAATAGAACTGCATCCCGTTCCATCCTCCCAGGCCAATACGAAAGACATGCGCACGGTCCCGTGATTTGGCGTACCAGCCGGCAAAGGTAAATACCACCGGCGTGACAATATCAACCGAAAAACCGGTGGTGTCCATCACATCGAATACAATGGGCTGCGATGGTGTCCCCTGCGCCTTCAGCACACCCCTGACATAAAAGGAATATGAACCCCTGAACTCGACACGCACGCCGGGCATGATGAAGAGGCTGTCGTCCTCCTCCACGTCGATATCATCGACAACCCTTACCGTGTCGACATCCCAGGTGCCCGACACATTACCGTTTACGGTAATGGATGTGGCATATATTGATTGAAAGGCAATAAACAGTATTAGAAATGCAAGAAATGGCAGTGGTCTCATGGCATATGATTTATGCATGCAAATATATTATTTAATAACACCTCCGGAGCGTGATAGAAAATAAAGATCCGGCCTTAACCGCAAAGTTAAAACCGGATCATTGGGCAGGTATAATGGTCAGCCGACCTGATAAAGAGCACTGTTACCCTCTGCACAGGCACACTGTTGAGAGAAGCCTTGATGATATAGATCCCGGCCCCGACATGTTGCCCGGAAGCGTTGCACCCATCCCAATTTAAGGATTGCCTGCCTGCGGCTTGCAGTTCATCCACGATCACGTTAACCGGGTCGCCACCGATGTCGAACAGCTCGATCCTGACCCTGGCGCTTGCCGCCAATTCATAGCTGATGGCACAGCCATCACGGGCCGGGTTCGGGAAGACCTGCAGGTTGATCCCGGAACCCGGCGTTTCCCCTTCACCGATGCCGGGGATGACATCGACGTACAGGATATAGTCCTCGGACTCGCCCATTTCAAAACTGCCCGCACCGTCCCAGTCGGTGACCACCGGCTGTTCGCTTACGGTAAACCTGGACCAGAGATATCCTACATAGGGCCCGGCCGTGAAGGGGGGCGGACCCAGTGCCGACAGCGGCCCGCTGTATCCGGCAGGAACGGGAAAGTTCACAAGGACATGTTCGGGGACCACGTTGCCGACACAGATGGTTGTGGGGTCCAGGGCCCACTTGCCGTCCATATTGAAATCCATGAGCACATTCACAAGAGCTTCGTTGTTGGTCAGGTTGGTCACATGAATATCCAGTTCGGGTCCCCAGTGGACCATATTGCAGATCGTATCGAGGATACCGCCATTGCCCAGGCATGGCACCACGGTGTACACACCTCCGGAATACTGTATGGTGTAAGGTCCCGGTACGATCAGTCCCGCATCATTGTCCTGGTAACATTCGTCGCTGTCGTAAGGCATGGTGTAGGGGCTGCAGAGTCCGGCATTGCCGTCGGTCTCGAAGTCCTTGAAGGGGCCGAAGAAGAGCATCTCTTCTATCCCATGGAATACGTAGGTATTCGGGGGGCCTGTATAAATGCATGTCGGGAAGTTGCCCATCTGCCCGCTGGCCGGATAGGCCATGGCGCTGTCGGGAGCATCGCCGTAATCCCCTTCAGGCGGCGGCGGTATGGTGACATGGATGAGGTAATCTTCCGATTCGCCGTCCTCGAACGTACCGTGCCCGTCCCAGTTCACCGGCATCATGGCTTCCGAGATCGTGAACCTTGCCCATACGTAATCTCCACTGGGTCCGATTATGAAGTTGGGCGGGCCTAGGGCAGATAGGGGGCCGGAATAGCCGTTCGGCACCACAAAATTCTGAAGTACATGTTCAGGTGCAGCAGCGCCGGGGCAGTTGGCCACATCTCCCCATACACCATTCCGGGTCCAGTCGAAAACAACATTCATATAGCCGGTGGTCTGGTTCGGCATGAAATTCTGCACCTGGATATCGATGTCCACACCCCATACAGCCTGCGTGCAGGTGGTTCCCAGTGACGTCCCTGCACCGCTGGGGCACGGCACAATAGCCCCTCCCTGTATCGTATACGGATCGGGGAAGAGGAGTCCGGCGTCGCCATCAATGAAGCACACATCATTGTCGTAGGGTGCAAAAGCAGGGCACAGTCCTCCGTTGCCATCGACTTCGAAGTCGAAGGAGGGCCCCAGGAAGGCCCCGAAATTATTATGCATGATATAGCTGTTGCTGGTCACATTCATGCAGGTAGGAAAATTGCCCATCACTCCCGACATCGGGTAAGCCATGGTACCTTCCGGGGCATCGCCGAACTCATATTCTTCACCTCCGGCAGCCGTATCCACACGGATGAGATAGTCCTCCGATTCCCCGTCGTCGAATACGCCATTCCCATCCCATGGCACGTTCACGGCCACGTCGGAAATGGTAAAGCGGCACCAGAAATATCCCGGTTCGGGGCCGATAATGAAATCAGGCGGCGCCAGGCCGGAAAGAGCACCGGAATATCCATGGGGAACGATAAAGTTCTGCAGCACATGCTCGGGCACCATGAGGTCGGTGCAGTAGACCGTATCTCCCCAGTCGCCATCTCTGTTCCAGTCGATAAGCACATTCATGAGCACATCTGCCTGCGTAAAGGAGAAGTTGTTCACGTTAATGTCAACGTTCGCTCCCCATATTGCAGTGTCGCAGGGCATTCCAAGACCTGTACCACTTGAGTTGGGACAGGGCACCACGATGCCGCCCACGATGGTGAAGGGTTCGGGCATGATCAGCCCGGCATCATTATCCTGGAAGCATTCGTCGTTATCGTAGGGGGCAAAGGTGGGGCACAACCCGCCATTGCCGTCCACCTCTATATCGACCGATGGCCCCAGGTCGGCGCCGTTGCTCAGGTGTTCGACATGGCCGTTGACCCCCGATCCAATACAGGTCGGGAAGGCACCGTTGGTCCCGGTGGAAGGATAGGCCAGCACATCTTCCGGTGCATCACCGAAATCGCTTTGTGCCAGGGGTGAAATGTAAAGCAGATAGTCTTCCGATTCACCATCTTCGAAATAACCGTGCCCGTCCCAGTTTGGAGACACCGGCTGCTCGGATATGGTAAACCTGGCCCACACGTAACCGCTGTTGGGCCCGATCATGAATGCCGGCGGCATCAGGGCCGACAGTGGCCCGGTATAGCCCCAGGGCACCAGGAAGTTCTGCAATACATGCTCGGGGTACAGGCTTGGCGGACAGCTTACCTGGTCGCCCCATACCCCGTTCTGGTTGAAGTCGATGAGCACGTTCATGTAGCCGATGGACTGGTTAGGCATGAAATTCGTCACGTCGATCCAAGAGTAGCTGCGTGATACATCCATTCCATCTCTTCCGGACCCAATTCACTAAA
>CAZHYA010000024.1:0-380 GCA_964536525.1 uncultured Bacteroidales bacterium
ATTCTTTATCTTTGGATTATGAAAAGGATTGCAGCACTGCTCTTTTTATTGATCAATATTTCGCTGGCCGCGCAGGTCAGCGAGGGCGGATTGCCGCTTGGTTATGGCCAGGCCCCTGGCACCAGAGATTATACCGTCATCGTGCTCACCCCTCCCGATATTGATGCCCTGCCTGATGAAGACATTAAAACAACGGATCCCGCACCTTATCGCATCGGGGTGGCCATCCCCGTCGATATCGACCTGGCCCGGGAGTGGCGTTTTAGCGAAGAGTATCTGGCCAAGAAGACCAAGGGCGAGATGATGGACTTCGGGAACCGCTTCGGTCTGTTCGAAGATCCCCGGGCCCGGGCCTTCCTGGAAGAGACCCTGAAAAAGAA
>CAZHYA010000024.1:390-17621 GCA_964536525.1 uncultured Bacteroidales bacterium
GATGAGGCCAGGGGATTGATCCTGTATTATCGGACCTTTAGCATCCCCGAAGGGGGAAGGCTTTATATTTATTCGGCCGACAGGTCGCAGCTAATCGGTGCTTTCACCTCGCGCAACAATCCCTCGGGCGGATACTTCGCCACGGAAGCCATCAGGGGCGATGAGCTGGTGATGGAGTATGATGCGCCCCCGGGCAGCACAGCGGTGCCGGAAATACAGATCTACCAGGTGCATTATGTTTACCGGGGGATGTCGGAGATCTTTGTCGGCGAGTCGGGCCCCTGTGAAGTGAATGTCAACTGCACGGAAGGTGCCTCATGGCAGAATGAGAAGAGAAGCGTTGCCAAGATCGTGCTGAAGGCGGGACTGGGTACATACCTTTGCACCGGGGCACTGGTAAACAATACGCGACAGGACAGCACACCCTACTTTCTTACTGCCCGGCATTGTGGCGCTTCCTCTTCGCTGAGCGATTATTCGCAATGGATCTTTCATTTTAATTACGAGAGCCTGTGGTGCGAGGACCCACCCGAAAACCCGCCCTTCATGTCTATTACGGGGTCGACATTGCTGGCCGAGGCACCCGAAGGGACTGTTGCGGGATCTGATTTCAAGTTGCTGCTGCTCAGCCAGAAGGTCCCGGAAAGCTATAATCCCTATTTTGCCGGATGGTCGAGGAGTGAAACCGCCAGCCCTTCGGGCGTGGGCATCCATCATCCAAAGGGCGACATAAAGAAAATATCAACGTATACCGCCCCCCTTGTTTCGACGCTCTACGGTCAGACTGCTCAGGACCCTGATGGTTTGTACTGGAAGGTGAAATGGGCTGAGACAGATAATGGCCATGGGGTCACGGAAGGAGGCTCTTCGGGTTCACCCATCTTCGATTTTTCGGGCAGGATCGTGGGCACGCTCACCGGCGGCGCCGCCAGCTGCAACGATCCCCTTGCACCCGATTATTACGGAAAATTTTCCTATCACTGGGCTTCCAACGGCAGCCCCGGCGGTGCCCAGCTGAGACCATACCTCGACCCTGATAATACCGGGGTGCAGACGATGAATGGCTTTGGCTACGGCAGCCTCCTCACCGCCAACTTCAATGCAGATACAACGGTTGTAAGTACCGGAGGGACGATCAATTTTGAGGACCGTACAAACGGTGAACCTGAATACTGGAAATGGATATTCTACAGCGGGAATCCATCCTCATACGCAGGCCGGCAACCCCCGGGGATCATTTACAAGGATTATGGCACCTACGATGTCGGCCTTATCGTTACGAACGGCGACATGGCCGATACGCTGGTGAGGAAGAACTACATCCGGGTTACCCCGAACATCTTCCCTAATCCGGCCGATGAATATGTAGTGATGGATTTCGGGCGCCGGCAGGTCGATTATGTTGAAATGGCTGTCTTCAGCATGAATGGCCAGCTGGTGAGGGAGTATGGCATCCCATCTGCCATAACAGGTATCTGGAAGATCAACATTGGCGATATCAATGCAGGGAATTACATCCTGCGCATAAAAACCAATGTGATGGAAAACAGCCTCCCGCTGATCGTGTATTGACACTTTTAAAGAAAATCCTTCTGGTGGGTCACATACTGCTCCCATTTTTGGATCACCTGCTGCATATCCTGCGGTAATTCAGAGTCGAAAAAAAGGTATTCTCCGCTGATGGGATGCCTTAGGCCCAGCGAACGGGCATGGAGGGCCTGGCGGGGCAGGATGGCAAAGCAATTGTTGATGAACTGCCTGTATTTGGTGAATGTGGTGCCTTTCAATATCCTGTCGCCCCCGTATGCCGCATCATTGAAGAGGGGATGCCTGATGTGTTTCATGTGGGCCCTGATCTGGTGGGTCCTCCCGGTCTCGAGGGTACACTCAATGAGCGTCACATAACCATATCTTCTTATTACTTTCCAGTGGGTGACGGCATGTTTGCCGATGTCCCCGTCGGAATATACGGCCATCAGCTTGCGGTCGCTCCTGCTGCGTGCCAGGTTCCCGGCTATGGTACCTTCATCTCCCTCCATGTCGCCCCATACGAGGGCCGTGTATTTTCGGTCGATGGTATGGTCGAAGAATTCCTTTGCCAGCCGTGTCTGTGAAAGCTCATCCTTGGCCACCAGCATAATGCCCGATGTGTCCTTGTCGATGCGGTGTACAAGGTAGGGCTGGGCCGTTTCATCCTTGCTTTGTTCCCTGAGATAATAAGTGAGCGCATTGACCAGGGTGCCCGTGAAATTGGCATAGGCAGGGTGTACCACCATGCCGGCCCTTTTGTTGACCACCATAAGGTGCTGATCCTCGAAGACAATATCAACGGGAAGATCTTCCGGAACGACCTCAGTATCCCTGGGGGGTTCGGCCAGCACGATGGTGATCACATCGCCGGGCCTGACCTTATAGTTTTGTTTTACGGCCGTATCATTGACAAGCACGGACCCGGCTGCAGCAGCCTGCTGGATCTTGTTCCTGCTGGCATTCTGTATCCTGGCCATCAGGAACTTGTCGATCCTGAGCGGTCCCTGTCCCGGATCTGCCACGAAACGGTAATGCTCAAACAGGTCTTGTTCCTGGTCTCCGTTATCTTCCCATGATGGCATGAAAGCCTAGTTTTTGATGATGATTTTATGGTTGTGGCTGATGCTGCCGCTGGCGCTCATGATCTGCATCAGGTATAAGCCTTCGGCAAGCCTGCCTGTATTGACCACATTGCTGAATGGGATGTTCACGAGCATCCTTCCGGTCAGGTCATAGATCCTGATCGTCGTTCCTGCTTGCTGCAGCTCGGCTTGGGTGATCAGGGTGTTTGAAACGTTAAGCGTTCCCCCGTGAACGGGGTTCGGGAAAATATTCCAGCTGCCTTCGGCGAGGGCCTCATCAATCGTGAAAGGATCATAGTAATCGTTGAGCACAGGGCGCATCAGCAGGGCTCCCGCCATCAGCGACTGCTCCCACACACCGGAAGTATTGTAAAAAAGGTTTGCAGAAGCATCATTATGGGTGTCGAAGCCCACATTGAGCAGGTCGGCAGTGGTTTGTTCCCATCCGATAAAGAAAGTGCCCAGCACCGGCACGGGAGGATCGATCTCATAGATCTGCATGCGGTAAAGCTCTTCGCTGAATTTGGGTTTGACGTCCTCCCGCTCCCAGATCACGTTGCCTGGTTTGCCATTGTTGTTATCCCAAACCTTAAGGGTGAAAAACTGATTGTTCTGATCGTTTTGCACCCTGTTGAAGAACATGGCAATGCCCCTGAGGCTGTCGGCCAGGTTCAGCGTAAAGCGGTATCCCGCCTTTCCTCCCTCCAGGCTTAAGCCATACCCCAGCTCTGGCGTACCGTCGTCGTAGGCATAGTAATTATAGAATTTTTGAACGTAATGGATCGTGTCGCCAAGGTCGGGATTGCTCTGGTCGCGGATCACATGCCTGATCAGATAGCTGGAGCTGTCGGCCTGGCTGCTCAGGGGGAAAAGGAAATCTCTTGGCGGACAGGCATGCTGGGGGACATTGCTGCAGCTCTGATAACCAGTCTTGAAGAAAGGGTATAGGTTGGCAAAGCCACCATTGTAAGTATGCGCATATGAACCACCCCGTTCATCGATGAGGTATTCGTAATATACGTTGAAGGTGTCGGCACTCAGGTTGGTAATGAACAGTTTCAGCGAATCTTTCAGCTGGTTGGTCGGGTCGTTCCGGTACTGCCGCAAGGGCATGGCAGTGTAATCCGTAAGGAAAGAAGGTACCCTTTCCGCAAAAGTGATCGCACGGTAAAATGTATCGGCGGCCGAACGCCCCGTATTGAGGTAAATGTAGTCGATATTCCATTGATCACAGTTGCTTTTCCAGCTCGGGTTCACGTCGCTGGCCAGACTGGCGAAATTATAAAAGCGGAAAAAGAAATGCTTCCTGTAGTATTTTGCACTGTCGTTAACAGGAATGATCACCTGCCTGGAATAAGTGTTATAAAGTGCATAAAATGAATCGATGGGCATGCCCCTGGCAGACCAGATATATTCCCAGGAGATGTCCGGCTCGTAAACAGAATCGCATGGCAGGGTGATAAGATCTCCCCACACGATCGTATCGAAGTTGATCATGTAAACCCCCGCGTTGCACTGCGCAGGTGCGAAAATCGTGTCGAAAGGGAAGATGGTGTCGTTGGGACCGGATAAATATGAACTGGCAGAAACGGTGATGGAATCCATATAGGCAAAGGATGAGTCGCCTGCGAAATATCCGAACTCCAGCACCAGCGAGTCGAATGGCTCAGGCTTGTTGCCACGGCCCTGGGGTTGATAGAAGAAGCTGAAGTATACCGAGTCGGCAAGCGTTATGGCACGTGTTTCATTTGGCAGGTAGAGCGAGTCGAGACGGATGGGCCTGGAAGTGAGATGGTCGGCCACAAAGGGGAACATGCTGGCATTCGGATAAAGGTTCCCGTTGGCATCAATGGCATCGAGGGTGGCCGCTCCAACGTTTACCGACCGGAAAGGAAAGTCATCATTGATATAGGCATCCCTGTCGCTGAAGATCGCCGTGTCGGGGAAAATATTGTCGGTATGGAAATCTTCAAAAACAGGCATGTGAACAGGTTTCGGGTATGTGAGCTCCCTGCCGGCCTTGAACTGGTTAAATGCTTCATCAACCTTTAGCCGGTGTTTGATCACGGGGTTGTTATATAATCCTGTAACCTGCTCCTGGCCAGTTGCCTGAAGTTGCAGGAAAATAATTACGATAAGTAAGCGCGTTGAGCGTATCATGATCATACTCTGGTTCAGTTCATACTAAAACTCCCGATAAGCTGCCTTTGTTGTGTCAGCCAATCTGGTTGTATCAGGTTTCATTTCCCTGATAAGTGCTTCAAAGTCGAAATCGAGTTCCGACCGCAATGAAATGTTGATGGTCCTGCCCTTGAAAAGCCTTGCTTTTTCCGACCATGCCGGCTGTTGCCTGTATACCCTTGAATGTTCAGGGTCTTCTCCGTCAAGGAAATATACCGTTCCGAGGTTGAATGATGCCTTGTTGATGGCATCTTCGGCATCGTGGAGGTTAAGGCCGATAAGAAAGGGGACAGGTGCATAGTTGTCGTTTCCCAGGCCAACCACCAGGTCGATGCCCGATCCCTTGTCGATGATGCTGCCCTCTTCGATGACCTCGCCGTCAAACAATTGTTCTAACACGGCATTTCCGGCGAAGTCCTCAACATACTGCAGCTGGTTGACCCTCAGCCCTTTTGCCCTCAGGCTGTTCACGGCCTGGCGCAGGCTGAGGTCGATAAGGTCGGGCATCTCCACCTTCTCCCTCGAGAATGCCACGAGGGTTACATATACCTTCCTGCCCTTTTTCACCACCGACCCTGGCGGAGGGTCCTGTATCGCCACCGTGCCCTTGGGGTTACGGGTATCAAAGATCGAATCGATCACGACGAACTCGTAAAGTTCATCGTAACGCTCATCGGCGATCTCATTCAGGGTCTTGCCCGAAAAGTCGGGAAGCACATAAGTATCGCCGTGGTTTGAGTATATCTTGATAAACTGAAGGGTGATAAAGAACAACACCACGGTCAGTGCCATTGCCAGGAGCAGGTGCAGGTAGAATTTCTTTTTGAGAAGGAAGCCGAAAAACGACATGCGATTAGTGTTCAGTTTAAGCTTTTTCGGGATGATCATCCGGCATTTCCCAAATGTAACTTGAAAAATCAACCGATATTGCCCGATGGTAGCAAAGATAAAAATTAATTGCATCAATTTATCGGGCAATACGTGAGTAAAGCGGAAGCGCAGAAAAGCAAAATCGATAAGTGTGATGCGAAAGAAGATAGCCATAGCCGCAGGGGGTGACTCCGGCGAATATGAAGTTTCCTTAAGGAGCGGGGCCATCGTGGAGAAATACCTTGATCCGGAACTTTATGAGCCCTACCTGATCGTCTTCAGGGGGAGTGAATGGGTTTACAGAACAGGGGATGGTGAATCATTCAACATCAACCGGAATGATTTCAGCCTCATGGTTAGGGGAGAGAAGATCACCTTTGATGCCGTATTCATTGCCATTCACGGCACTCCGGGCGAAGACGGCAAGCTGCAGGGCTATCTCGACATGCTGGGCATCCCGTATACCAGCTCGGGGCAGTCGGTGTCCGCCCTGACCTTCAATAAGTATTTCTGTTTGAAAGTTGTGGCTGCAGAGGGGGTAAAGGTTGCTCCTTCAATCCTTTACCGGAAGGGAGAGGCCGTCGACCCCGGGGAGGCGATCAAGGTTGTATCATTGCCATGTTTCGTTAAACCCAACCAGGGTGGCTCCAGCGTGGGCATGTCGAAGGTAAAAGATGCTGACGGGCTGGTGCCGGCCATACATAGAGCCTTCGGGGAGGATGAGCAGGTCCTGGTAGAATCGTATATCCCCGGAACGGAGATCACCTGCGGCGTGATGATCATGAACGGCACGGTGCGGTCGTTTCCCGTGACCGAGATCGTGAGTAAGAACGAGTTTTTCGACTATGAGGCCAAATACACCGATGGCATGGCCGACGAGATCACTCCGGCACGAATACCTGATGAAGTTGAAAGGCAGTGCCGCACATTATCGGAAACCCTTTACAGGAAGCTGAACTGCAGGGGATTTGTACGATTTGATTATATCTTTAACGACGAGGGCATGTTTTTCCTCGAAGTGAACACTGTTCCCGGCCTTTCGCCAAACAGCATCCTTCCCCAGCAGGCACAGGCCGAAGGGATATCATTGCAGGAGCTGTTCACGGCGGCACTCGAAGAGGTCCTCTGACTTGATATCACTGACTGATCGTGCCGAGATATTCGACAAGCTTTCGCGTTGCCCTGCCACGGTGACTGATCTGGTTTTTTATTTCGAGCGGCATCTCGGCAAAGGTCTGCTCATATCCGTCGGGGACAAAAACCGGATCGTAGCCAAATCCTTCCCTTCCCCTCTTTTCGCTAATGATCTTTCCCTCAACGATACCCTCAAAATGGGTTACCCTGCCTTCTGATACCAGCGAGATCACCGTCCTGAACCTGGCCTTGCGGTTTTGCATGCCCTTCATCTCGCCGAGGAGCTTTTCAATGTTCTTATCTGCGTTGCCATCCTGTCCGGCATACCTTGCTGAGTGCACGCCCGGCCTGCCGTGGAGGGCTTCCACCTCCAGCCCGGTGTCGTCGGCAAAGCAGTTAAGGCCATATTTTTCAAATACGAACATGGCCTTGAGGTCGGCGTTGCCTTCAAGGGTTTCGGAGGTTTCGGGGATTTCGGCATGGCAGCCGATATCCTCAAGTGCGAGGATGCTGAATCCCCCGGGAATGATCGTCCTGATCTCCATCAATTTATGGACATTGTTTGTGGCAAAGACCAATTCTTTCCGCATGCCGATGTCAATTTTTTGATAAGGGGGAAAACTCAGCCCGAAGCTTTGTCATCCCCCTTTATGATGTGAGGTTCGCAGTGAACCTGTCCTTCTTCCGGATTTACTTCCCGCTAGGGAAACTGTACGCCACCATATTCCGTGACATTGACCTGGGGTATGCTGGCACCATAGGTTGCATTGATGGCTTCAATGAAGTGGTAGGCTATCAAGGCATTCCCCGAGGGGCACAGATGTATGCCATCCGTAGAGAAGATGTTACCCTGGATGAAGGTTGACGTGAATTCGATCCCGTCAACGATAATGCCCGTTTTAGCATCCATGAGCAGCTTGTTGGCATCGATCAGGGCCAGGTTATGCATGGTGGCGAGGTCGCGGATGGTGGCATTGTACTGCTCGATATGGCTGCTGATGTCGGCGATTTCACCGGCATCGAGGATATATTTATGCGGGATCGGGAAAGGGGCCGGGATAGCCGGGTTGGCGACACCCATGCCGTGACATTTCATCGAGTCGGTTGGCAGCGACAACAGCAGCAGGTCGTTGGCTGTCATCCTCCCCCAGCTGCCGTCCGAATTTTCGACCACCCAGGCATTCTGCCCTTCCTGGACGGTGATCTCGGGATGCCCATACATCTGGTAAAGGGAGTTGAGCCTGGCTGCCTGATCTGCGGTAAGCACCATGCCATTGTATGGGATCTGGGTTTTCAGGAAATTGAAATATGGAATGGAAAGCACATCAGGGATGTTGGCAACCGCGCCCTTGGCATCATCATATGCGCCATCCTGGTTTAATATGCATGCGTTGAGGATCATGCCGTAAAGCTGGGAGAACATGGCAGGGTGAGTGAGTGAATCGGATGCTCCGCCGGCCAGGGCATATCCCAGAACATCGTTATTCCCGATCCAGAGCGTAAAGAAAGTCGCGTCGATGGCTGCGGTGAGGTTGATGAGGGGGGATGCGGCAACCGGGGCAAAGCGGGCGTAGTAAGGATTGAAGGTTGCCAGCTGGTCGAAGAAGAAGTGTGACACTTTGGCTCCCGGGACGCCGATATTGTTATAGGGACCCGAAGCAGCGACCGACTGGAAGTTCGCCATATTCACATCGACAGGTGCACGGACAGGTGCGAGGCTTGTCACCCCTTCGCAATCCGTCTTCATGCCAAGAACAAGTTTTGGTACGGGGGTCATCCCTTCAAAACCAAATCCATAGTCGTCGATCATATAGGGTTGGGCAAAGCCGCCGCCGCCAACGAAAGCAAACTGGTTTGCCAGTATGTTCGGGAATGAAACCTCCTGTCCCGACTTATAGAGGGCGCCATCGGCATATCCTGCGGTAAGCGAGTTACCGACCGCCAGGTAGGAAGTGAAATCAGCGCTTCCCTTCTCGGGGGTAAACTCGTCAATGTCGGGCTTACATGAAGCGATGCCTGCAAGTAATAATATGAATATATAATATTTGATTTTCATGGCTTTATCATTTTTTAATTAGAAATTATAGCTCAACCCTATACCGGGAATGGCTGTGACCACCTTGTAGGTTCCGCCGAAATTGGCCGGTTCATACCGCTTCTCCGTTTCCAGACCGTGCAGCTGCAGGTATGAAAGGTCGATGCTCAGGTTTTTTACCGGTACAATGCTCACTCCCAGGGTCCATGCCATGGTGTTCAGGCTTACCGTTTCCGGGTTGAAGTAGTCGTCGTCAGTTGGCGACGGGTCGTAATAAAGCCCTGCCCTGAACGCAAACATTTCGTTTAACGAATATTGCCCTCCAATGCGGCTGATGAAAGTGTTCTTATACTTCCGGGGATTTACTGATCCCAGCAGGTCGTTCTGTTGCTCAAAGGTAAATGTGAGGTCCTCATATACGCTCCACATCACATAGTTCATCTCTACGGCAAGGGTAAACTTTTCATTGAAGGCATAGGAGATCCCTACGTCGAGGTTTGCCGGCATGGGCAGTTCGGCATCAAACTTGTTTTCGCCGGGTATCGTCGTCGACAAGGATGCAGGTACGTTGAAAGTGGCATCGCCCCCCTCCATCTTCATGATGATCTGGGAACGGTAGTCGATGCCGATACTCAGCTTCTTGGTCGGCCTGACCATCACCCCCACATTATATCCGATGTTACCGGTAGATCCTTTCAGCTCGGCATAGCTGCCCTCGTTATAAGGGACCGCCTTTTTCAGCTCTACCTTTCCGTAGGCATAAACAAAGCCTGCGCCGATTGAAACGATGTCGTTGAATTTATACCCGATGGTGGGTTGGAAATAAATTGCAGTAAGGGAAATATTCTGGATCAGGTACCTCCCGGCCCAGTCATCATCCCATTTTGCCGAACTGCCGAATGGCGTGTATACGCCAAGGCCGATCGATAATTTATCGGTGATCTTGCCTGCACCATAAATATAAAATGGCGTTCCCGTAGGATTGTCGGTCCTGGCCTGATAATTCGTGGCCTCTTTCTGAAAGACGACGTTTGCCATGATGCCGCTCACACCAGCCGAAAAGCTGAATTTTGAGTCCATCATCGACAAGCCGCCCGGGTTATAGAAAATGCTGCTTGCTCCCAGAGCAAAAGGTGAACCGACAAGTCCCATCCCCGTTTGCTTCTGTCCTTGCAACCTAACCTGGTATCCCCCTGCAAAGGAGGCCCAGCTGATGATCGCAAATAGAAATACAAATAATGTAAGTTTCTTCATCTTGCTCAATTTGGTTAATAAATCAATGCAAGATAGTACAAAATACTTTTATGTTAACAATTTATTAATCTTCCGAATTTATATCAAAGGCGTAAAAAAAACGTGCTTCTCAGAAGATTGCGGTTAAGCCGAAGTGTATCTTGGCCGATTTGAACTGTAATGGCTGGCCTTCGCGTTGCCCGAGGGCGTAAGTCAGGGAAAAAATGCCCGCCCGCGTTTCGAAATTCACCCCTGCCCCGAAACCGTATGGCCAGTCGCTGATATAAGCAAGGCTGGTAGGTTGCTCATAGTATGCCCCGTCCACGAAAAAGTGCAAATATGAGTTGAGATCGAACAGATATCTGAACTCCAGGCTGAAAATGGCGTAAACAGAGGCGGCGATGGATTCTTCATCAAACCCGCGAAGCGTTTTCAGGCCTCCTATCCTGTATAGCTCATTTTCGAAAAGGTTCTTATTCTCAAGGAAGCCGCTCTTATTGGCCAGCAGCAGGGTGCTTTTTCTGAAGACGGGGATAAAAAAATCAGCGTTCAACTGGAGCCGGTAAAGTGTACTGTTCAGCGCAACGCCTTCATAGAGTTCCGGGTTGATGTCGGCATTTTCCTTCAGGGTTTTCGATCCAATGGCCCCTGCCATGTCGAAGCGGAAACCTTTGCGGGGGTTGTAACGGTAATTGAGCCGGCTGTATTCCAGTCCAAGGCCATAAAGGCTGGTGGTGATATCCGCATAAACGGGAAGTGTGGTGGCAAACTCGAGACCGTAGGTGCTGAGCAGGCTCGACCGCTGGTTTTCGAAGAATGCCTTAACGCTGTTGTATCCGTTGAAGAGCACCTGAAGGCCAATATTGTTGGTGAGTGTCAGATACGAGGTATCTTTCTTAAATAACCTCAGGCTGTAGTCGATACCAAAGGGGGTGTTGAACAAAAATGGAAAATTGAACCTGAATTTAAGATCCTGGCTTGAGGCTTCAAGTTTTCGCCAGTTGAAGTCGATAAGCTCGCCACGGTTAAAGGCACTGAAGAGTTTTAGTTTGATGTCGCCGGTAAGCAGCAGCTTGCCGCTGACCTGCTCGTTGGGTGCTATGCCGAGTATCCCGTCAAACTGGCTGGCGCGTTTCTTGTCGATATAGAGGATCAGGCTGGCTTTGTCGTCGGCGAAAGCAACCTCGTGAGGCCTGACCACGCTCACATAGGGCAGGTCCTGCAATCGGCCTGCAACCTTTCTTATCCGCGATTCGTTATAGATATCGCCCTGCCTGATATTGAAGTAATTCCTTATAAACTTCCGGTGTAATCTGGAGTTTCCCTTTACCATCACCGTATCGATGGTCACCAGGTGGTTCAGCTTAAGGTTCAGGCTGGCCGAGATCTTACGGTCGGGGGAGATCCTGATGCTGTCGAGCCTGACAGAGGCAAAAGGATAACCATTGTTTTCGCAGTATTTCAGAATATTTTCGTGCAGTCTTTTGATGTCATTAATGTTGAATGGCCTGTCGGCATATATCTTTTCCCTGAATCCGCTCTGGCCCAGGATCACTTCCCCTGCATTCCCCTGACTGATCGCTGATGTGTGATATACCGGTCCGGCATAAAAGATTGCCGTTATCCTTGATGAATCTTCCGAAATCGAATCGATACTGGCAGTGATGTGGCCCCTGGAATAAAAATATTGAAGAACCTTGTCCATCTCCCTGTATGCCTCCCGTTTGCCCTTCGGCTTATCATTATAAGTAAGCCGCTTGACCGACGATGCCGTAATGCTGTCGGCAGGCATGATCTCAAGCCGCAGTGGCTGTCCCGACAAGGGGAACAACCCCAGGAGGGATAAAAAAGCCAACCATATGCCGATCCTGATCTTCAATGTAGTGGATGATGAGTGATAGAACGATGAATGAGTACACTTATTCTATGCTCCAGTTTATTTCGGGTTTTCCCATCCCGCGCAGCATCTCATTGGTTTTTGAGAAATGCCCGCATCCGAAAAATCCCCGGCTTGCGGATAGTGGAGAGGGGTGGGGAGCCGTGAGTACATGGTGCCTGCCCTGGTCGATCATCGACTTCTTGGCGATGGCGTAGTTGCCCCACAGCATAAAGATAAGTCCGTCTTTTTCGTCCGACAGTTTCCTGATCACGGCGTCGGTAAATCGCTCCCATCCCTTGTTCTGGTGTGAACCTGCGTTGTTGGCCCGTACCGTTAATGTGGCATTAAGCAGCAAAACGCCCTGCCTTGCCCAGGGTTCGAGATTCCCACCGGCAGGCATTGCAATCCCAAGGTCATCGCCGATCTCCTTAAAGATATTTACCAGCGACGGGGGCTTGGCAATGCCCCGTGGAACAGAGAAGCAGAGGCCATGGGCTTGTCCCGGGCCATGATAAGGATCCTGTCCGAGGATCACCACCCTCACCTGCCCGAACGGGGTATGGTCAAAGGCGGCAAAAATCCTGCTGCCGGGCGGATAAACAGTGTATTTCTGCTTTTCTTCGACAAGAAACGTCTTTAGAACAGAAAAATATTCAGCGCTGAATTCGCCTTGCAAAGCAGTTTTCCAACTGGCTTCGATCCTGGGATTGACTTCCATGTTGCTCATAGCGGGTTATTGAATACTGGATCACACAACATAATCCGGAAAATTTTGTTAATATTAGTAAAATGAGTTTATATTTGTGTTCCAATATCTTTGAACGACCATATCATGACTAAAATTATTAAAAAAGTTCTAATCGTCGCCTCTGCGGTGATCCTTTTAGTGATTGTTGCAAGTTCGTGCCGTTCTAACGAGCGCTGTGCCGCCTACGGCGAATCATATAAGTATCAAAAGCAATCGAACTATTAGTCTGGCGACGGGCTCTTAGCCCCGGATCCGACGATGCAGGCTTGTTCATTACCTGTGGATGACTTACGATGGCCTCTGTGAAACATATAACAATGCTGACCCTCCTGATCATGGCGGGTCTTTTTGCATTGGGGCAGGAGCAGGCCGACGACAGGAAGGGAAGGCAAAAGGACAGGGAGCCTGTCTATGATTCCATCTCGGACCGGGTGTTGTTACGGCAAGAGTTTGCCGGAGGCATACTGTTGCACTCCCGTGGCTGGGGTTTCCACTTCCGCAAAGGGAGAAACCTGAGTTATTCCAGGTCGCTGCAATGGGAAATTGATGCTGCCAGCATGAAATCCCCCAAGCAGATAAAGACCATCAATCCCTACTTCAACAATGCCAAGAGCTATGTTTACGGCAAGCTGAACCACATTTACGTGTTGAGGGCCGGGATTGGCGTAAAGCAACTCCTGAACAGGAAGCCTTACTGGGGAGGTATAGAATTGCGCCTTGCATATTTTGGCGGATTTTCATTGGCTTTTGCAAAGCCGGTGTACCTGTACATCTTGAACTACACGGCCGAAAACGATAATTATACCATCGATATCGAGCGGTATAACCCCGAAATACACGGCCTCGACAACATCTACGGCAGGGCGCCATTTACAAGTGGCATCGAAAATACCAGCCTCCATCCGGGCATCTATGCCAAGCTTGGACTGAATTTTGAATTCGGCAATTACAATTCCTCCATTAAAGCGCTGGAAGCCGGAGCTGCGCTCGATTTTTATCCATTCCCGGTAGCCATCATGGCATACAACCCCGAGCAAACCCTGTTCCTGACCTTCTATATCAGTTTTACTTTCGGCAAAAGGTATGATTGATTGCAGGACTGAAGCATCAGGTTAAATCCGTTATGTCCGGCAAAAAAAAACACCCTCCTGACCGAAGGGTGTTTTCTGATTTCTGGTTTATGGATGCTACCTGTGAACGGTGATCTTGTGCGAATAACTTTGATCGCCCCGTGTGAGTTTCACGATATATAATCCATTGGCAAAACTGCTGAGATCAAATCTCCGGCTTGTATTGCCCTGTCCGAAGAGTACCGTTTCCTGCAGATGGACCTGTCCGAGCATATCCATGATATGGATCCCTACTTCCGAATTTTCCATTCCGGCAATGTCAACATGGAGTACTCCGTTACTGGGATTCGGGTAAATGCTGATGGTGCTGGCATCGAAGCTGGTTTCACCTATGCCGATCTCTTCTTCGGTGGTGAACGACCAAACCTCGCTCCAGTCGGTGGTGTCGGCGCCTTTCATGGTGCGGCACCTCCAGTAGTAGGTGGTCCCTTTGTCAAGGATATAGATCACCTGGAAAAAATTCTCCGATCCGTCGATCAGCGCGTCGCAGCACAATTCATCAAAGTTTGCCGAGGTATTGTACTGTACCTGGAAGTTGTCCACCCCTGTTACCTGCCCCCATTCGAGGCGGGGGTTGATACTTATTCCTGTAGCGGCATCAGCAGGCGATGAAAGCTGTACGGTGGTGATGGTGGTAAAATCCCTCACTTCTGACCAGTCGGAGGTGTCGGTGGCATGATTTGCCCTGACCCTCCAGAAATATTCCTGGTCGAAATGCAGGAACCCGTCGGTAGTGTACTCAAGTTCCTCAATCATCATGGAGAAGGGGTTGGCGAAGGCATCAGTGGTGGCGAGCTGTATTTCGTAGTCGATCACCCCGCTAATGGCCTTCCATGAGAGCTCGTTGGCAAGGCCGAGGTTGGCAGATCCCGTGTTGGGCTTGTCGAGCTCTGGTGCAAAGATAGTTTCGAATGACCTGATCTCCGACCATTCGCTCACATCGGCCGAATGCGTTGCCCTGGCCCTCCAGTAGTATATTTCGCCGAAATGCAGGTAATGGGCTCTCTGGGTGACCGTGGTGCTCATCCCGTGGAAATATAGGGGACTGTCGAAGTTCATGCTGGTATCGGCTTCGAACTCAAAATGTTCAACACCCGTGATGAGGTCGGCACCGATCCTGTCCTTGGCCTTGAGCTCCACATCCGGGGTCTGCTCATCGGCATTGTTGTTGGGCTTGTTCAGTTCAAGGTTTTCGAAAACGGTAAAGGAGAATGGCTCCGACCAGTCGGAAACATCACTTCCTTCCATCGACCTGACCCTCCAGAAATATTCCTGGCCGAACAGGAGCAACCCCATTTGCATACCCGAGAACTCAGTCTTCGGGAAGGTTTCCGGATCGGTGAATGCATCGGTAACATCGAGCTGTACTTCGTATTCTACGAGCCCGCCGTTCCCGGCGACTGCTGCCCAGTTAAGGGTTACGTCGGGCATTTGCCCATCATCACCGTCGGTTGGTTCGAGCAGCGTGGGAGGGTATACCCTGTCCTGGGCGGAGAGGCTCAGCATTGCGATGACGAAAAGAAAAAGCAGCGTGGATAATAATTTTTTCATGTCCGTTCTTTTTATTGGGTGTTTTGTTTTTTAGTTTTTCTTGAATTAGTGAACAACAATGAACTTGCCTGTTTCCATGGTATTGCCTTTGTGGATGCTGGCCACATAAGTGCCGTGTGGCAAGCCACTGCAATCCAGTTTATACTGGTAAGTTCCTGCAGCCTGGTTGAAATGTTCGTTCATCACCATCTTTCCGTTGATGTCGAAGACGGCAATGATCACATTGGCTTTTTCTTCGAGCGTATACTCCATGGTTGCCATGCTGCTCACCGGGTTGGGGAACACCTTCAGTGAGGATGCCTGTACATCGTTGCCCGGGGTGAAGATGCCCACGGGTTTCTGATAGGCATTGGTCATGTGAACTCCCCTGCCATATGTGGCGGCATAGATCACACCGAAGTTTTGTGTGCCCGGAAAAGTTTCGGAGATGGTGTCCACACCGTTCCAGAATTTGATCACGGTCGGCAACTTGGCAACAAGTTGCTGCCTGAGCTGGAATACGGGGACCTTGCCGATATCGGTCGGCATCAGGGTCCAGTTGGGGTTGGCCGAATTGATGTTTTCCGACATGTACAGGCCCATATCCGTTCCGACAAAGGCAGTGTTTGAATTGCTCATCTCGATGATGGATGAATATACGGGCATCTTCGGCAGGTCGCCTTGTACCGATGTAAAGGCCGGCACTTCGTCGAGTCCGTTGGTGGTGCGGTATACATAGTTTTGGTTGCCGTAATTCCCTGTCGTTACGATCACATGCTCAGGATCCTGCGGGTCGACATACACTGAGGTGATCACCTGGGTGTTCTGTGCCTGTGTTGCGGGGTCGATCAGCGGGATCTTGGTGGTGGCGACGACGCAGAAAGGACTGTTCACATCGGCCCTGTCGTAATCGTAGGCGTAATTGATGTTGGCCAGCCTGTAGAGTTCGCCTTCCTGTGTGCCGATAAATACATAGTTGGCATCGGCCGACATGCCCATGGCCTGGGCAAGGCCGTCGAACCCTGACTTGCTTTTGTTGGCGATGAGGAACCATTCGGGCTGTCCGCCAAAGTCGAGCACGTCGAAAGTCATCCAGACGGCATCATCGGTTCCGATGAAAAACCTGGTGGATACGATGTCTTTTACCATGATCGTATCGTCGGGGTTCATCACCACGGGAAGGGTATATTCAAAGGGATAGCTCCTGTTTCCGCTTCTTACCATGACTTTCGTGCCTGAGGCCAGCTCGGTTTTTGTGGTGAAGGGCACGGAGTCTCTGCTGAATTCGTTTTCGAAGTTTTCCCAAAAGAGGCAAGGCGTGATATAGGCATCAGCGGGAACGGCTATGCCGCTTGAAAGGAATGTATTTGAAAAGTTTTCGCCTTCATCTTCCGACCTCCTGAAGTTTTCGCCAGGGGTTTGCGTGTAGATGAATACGTTGGGGTCGATGATGGAGATGAAGCAATGGCCTCCGTTTCCGCCACTGGGTAAGCCACCGGCCCAGATCTGGCTTCCGTTCATGGCACTGGCAGGATTGCTGTGCCCGTTGATATATTGTGTGCCTTCGGCATGCGTGCCGCCGACCACCCTCTTCACCTGGCCGCCGAAACCAATGCTTGCGAACTGTGATGTGGTGTAAGTCTTATTCCTGGTGATGAATTCATAGGATTCGCTGTTGATCGTCCCGACCGAGATGCCGCCATCGTGGCCAACGAAGACCTCGTTGGATACGCCGGGGCGAAAGACATAGATGTGATGGTTATTCTGGACGTAAGAAGGGAAGATTTGCGGAGGCACGGAGCCAAGCGATTTCTGTACCCACTGCATGACAGAGCTTGTGGGCTAGAACCCCCGCCATATAAGACGACCTGGTGGTACG
>CAZHYA010000025.1:0-7865 GCA_964536525.1 uncultured Bacteroidales bacterium
AAAGTCCCCGATTCCAGGATCTCTTTTTCCTCATCAACGGGCTGTTCCACCCTTACAATTTCCTTATCGGGTTTAAAACTGTCTTTCCCTGCAAGCCCGTATTCCTGGTATAATTTCCGAAGCGCAACGGAAAGGTCTTCAAATTCGACAAAATGATTTTTGCATCCGCTCCGCGAACATATGGCGACCTTGCCTCCCATATCCAGGTAGAAGGGAACCATTGGGGCCCCACAGCTCAGGCACTCGACTTCGGAAGTGATCCCCGCACTGCAGTGGGGGCAGTAAAACTCCGCCACCTCACCCTTCGGCATCTCGATATTGGTCGTGTAATTATAACTGCCGTAGATAGAACTCAGGTGGATCTCGCCGCTTTGGTCTGCGATCTTAACATTCAGCGAAATGCTGGGTTCATTATCCACCAGGTGTTCTTTATCCATCAGCGATTTCCCGCAAACAGGACATTTGAGTTTGAGAGAGATCAGTTCGTAACTCATGGTTCAGATTTTATTTTGTTTATGAATCAGGTTAATTTTCAACACAATGATAAAAAATTTAATGCACGAAACCTATTAAATTTGCCGCAGTTTCAGCACTTTAGGCAATACATATACGGCTTTCCATATCTTAGGTTTTGAATTACAAATAATTATCCGGTGAAACGGCAATCTATTTAGAGTAAATATAAATAATGACCGTCAACTACTCCAGGGTGATCACCGAAATGCGTTTTTTGCCATCCATCCTCACCTTGAGCGGTTCAGGAAAGCGCACGTGCCTGACAAAACCGGTCTTCCCGACCAACTCCTGCTCCTGCAGCATCTCATACCTGATATAGCTTTTCGATATCTCAGGCTGCACGGTAAAGTAACCGACATTCATGGAGGTGACATTGTGGAAAAAGTGGGAGCCCGATGATGCATCCAGGGGGAATTCCTCCAGGCTTGTCTCGATGATCACCCCTGCATTTGAAATCTGGGGCCATGTTACCGGGATGCCGATCCAGCGGTCGCGGGTGCCCCAGCGGCCGGGGCCCACCAGGATATATTTCCTGTTTTCTTCCACCAGTAAAGAGTTTATGCTGTCGACCTCCCTGGCAATCTGTTCGGTCTTCGACTTATCGAAGGTTGCCGGGTCAACATAAACCACATCGCTGATGTCGTCGACCAGGCCATTACCCATTCCCTTTTCTGAGTAAAGCAGGATATGCTCCTTATTAATTTTATCGAGGTTGACAATATAGTCGGAGGCACTGCCAAGCAACGGTTTTATCTGAAGCAGGTAAAATGATGCCAGGCCATTCCTGTCCTTGTTCAGGTCGATGGCAAATTCGATCTCAACAGGCGATCCCAGCGCTTCCTTCACCACATCTAGGACCACTTCGATGGTCTTTGCCAGCGGGATATAATCATATTTCAGGATGTTGGCAAAGTTCACGATCCGCGGACCGGGATGTGTGAGGCCCGGGATGATCTGGTTGTTATCGGGATTATATACGGAGGCACAATGTTTGAGCGTTCCATGATTTTCCGCCTCGCTGATATCGAGCCTTGCCAGCCCCGCGATGTCGCCTTCAAGAAGGTTGGGCTCCGTTTTTTCCATGTCTACGGCAAAGAACTCCACCTGTGAATTTCTGAACTGGTCTTTTGAACTGTTGATCTCGATCTCGGGATACCTGGGCGAGAAGCGGTATGCCTTTTCGCCTTCAACAACATATTTCCCCAGGCCAACGGCAGCCACTACAAATCCTTCTTCAGGCTTCATATGCGAAACCGGGTAGTAATTGTAGGATTGGGCTACACCGCTGATGTGCGGGTAGAAGTACTTATCGTAATGATTACCCACGACTTCCTGGATGACCACAGCCATCTTTTCCTCCTCGATCTTGTAATGGATCGCCTTGACATATCCCCGCGCGGTTTCGGAATAAACGCTGGCATAAACAAGCTTGATGGCATCCATGGCCTGCTGCAGCCTGACCTTCGGGTCGGAATGGCTGTTGGGAAGGATATAGGTCTCGAATATCCCGGCAAAAGGCTGTATCAGCGAGTCTTCGAACAAGCCCGAAGACCTGATTGCCAGAGGCTTCCGGATATCTTCCAACACGATCTTGAGCCTCTTTACCAGGGTATCGGTCAGGGGAGCCCCCAGGAAAGCTTTTTTTATCTCCGTATAATCCGTTTCGTTAAGCACCAGATCGTAGAGGTTGTTCCTGCCCATGAAGTACTCAAACTCTTCCGTCCCTATAAGCAATGTTTTCGGGGCTTTGATGTGTATGCCGGGCACATGATGACTAAACTCATAATTGTAGATGAGGGTGTTGATGAAAGCAATGCCACGTCCCTTGCCACCAAGCGACCCCTCCATGAGCGATACGATGTTCGACTCATCGGAAATGGCCGACTTGTCGAAGGGGATGATCTTTCCCCTGTCCTGCTCATTCCTGAATTTGGTGATGATGTCGAGCATGTATTCACGCACCTTCTGCGGACTGCTGAAATCGCTTACTTTATGGGGGTTCAGGATCTTTGCCGCCTGCACCTCTCCCCTGGCCATGAGCCAGAGCGAGAAGTGGTCTTTCTTTGCATGGTGCAGCAACGACTCATCGGGGATGGTCTGCAACTGTTTTTCAAATTCCTTGAGCGACCGGGCCACCCCGAACACCTTCCCTTTTTCGTTCCGGTAGATAAAATTCCCGAAACCGAGATAATGGGTGATGAAGCTCCTGAAGTCCTGCGAAAGGGTTTCCGAATTCTTGTTGATGAACGTGGCTTTGAGCTTGTAGGTCTTCTCCAGGACCGACTCATCCGACGACTGAATGATCGTGGGCAGGTCCCTGATGGCATTGCGCGCATATTTCACCAGTTCGAGGCCTGCATTTTCATCATCTTCGCCATTCCTCGGAAACTTGACATCAGTGATCAGGCATAGCAGGTAGTCGCTGTAATTGTCGATCACCTCCTTGGCCTCCTCGTAGTCAGACGCCAGCAGTATCTTGGGCCTTGCCCTTAGCTTCAGCACCTTATACAGTTCATCGGTACTTACATCGTCGATGATCCGCTTTGTTTGTTCAAGCACAATGTTGTAGAGCATGGGCAGATAACGCGAGTAGTACTGTGGTGAGTCCTCCACGAGCAGGATCACCCGCACCATGCCGATGCCGGTGTCGTTCTCCACATTGATCTTGTCCTCAACATGTTTGATCATGGCAAAGAACACCTGCGACTCGCCATTCCAGACGAATACCTTGTCGATGTGTTTTGTGGATGCCTTTCGCTGCATCACGTATTCCATGTCGCTGTTGTTGTTGAGCAGCAGGAAGACCGGGATGTAGGGATATTCGTTCTTGATCTGGCAGCTCAGGGAAATGGGCGACTTTTTGTCGGCGCCCATCATCAGGATCACCAGGTCGAAGTGCCTGACCCGGAGCTGCTCCATGGCTTCCTGTTCGTTCGACACCCCTGTGATCCTGGGGATGGAGGTGAGGTTGAGCTGATGATATTCGCCAAGCACATGTTCGGAGAAGCGTCCTTCCTTTTCAATGCTGTATGCATCGTAAAGCGTGGCCACCAGCAGTATTTCCCTGACTTTGAAGGGCATCAGGTCATGATAGATATCCCTGTCGTAGTTGCTCTTGTTAAGGAACTTCTGCAAAAGCTGCCGGCTGTGTACCCTGGGTGTCGGCTCTGAGGTTCGGGCTTTGCCATCCAGTATGCGCGAACGCTCCTTTTTGAGCAGGGTCATTCCCTTGATGCTGTTGAGGTAACCGGTGACCAGGCCTGCCAGGTTATTGATCAGATGCCTTTCCTCCTTCATGAAGGGACCTTCATCCAACTCAGGGAATTCGCGCAGGTAATAAACTTCGATGTTTCCCTTGATGCCGTCGATGGTCTCGAACGACTGTTTCTGCACCCAGCTGGTGGGAACAAAATTGCGGCTTGTAAACTCAAGGTCGCCGAAGGTGATCCGTGAAGCGGTATATTCAGGGTATTGCCATGCCGGGGGCAGGATATCCACCAAACGGCCAAGGGTTTCCTCAATGCTTTTACCTTCGGTAAGTATCTGGGTGGTCTGGTTGATGGCAGCCAGTTCCTTAAGCCGCTCATGGGCTTCAGCCTGCAGTCTTTTTATATCCTTTTCCTTCTTGCCATTGTCGTCCAGAGGGTTAACCATTTTAATGTGATTAAGCTGAGGTAAAGTTACGAATTCCGCTGATAACACTGAGAGAAAGAAGCGATGTAATTTAGAATCAAAATAATATAGTAATGTTGCAGTACTTGATTTTTTTTAATTAATATTGTGAACATTTTCACAAATTCAATTTTTCATCAACCAAACACATATTTTAGTTATGACAAACAACGCGTATGAGTCATTAGTTAAGGAATTCATGGCCAAGATCATAGCCAGGAATCCGGGCGAAATTGAATTTCATCAGGCGGTTGAGGAGGTGGTCACCTCCATTATCCCTTACGTGGAAGAAAACCCGAAGTACAAAGCTGCAAAGATCCTTGAGCGCTTGGCAGAACCCGAAAGGGTTATTTTGTTCAGGGTGCCCTGGAAGGACGACAAAGGTGAGGTCCAGATCAACAAAGGATACAGGATCGAGATGAACAGCGCCATTGGTCCTTACAAAGGTGGACTCCGTTTCCACCCCACCGTAAACCTTGGCGTGTTGAAATTCCTTGCCTATGAGCAGGTGTTCAAGAACAGCCTTACAACGCTCCCCATGGGTGGCGGCAAGGGCGGATCCGATTTCGATCCGAAAGGGAAGTCGGACAACGAGGTGATGGCATTCTGCCAGAGTTTCATGACAGAGCTTTTCAGGCACATTGGGCCTGATACCGACGTGCCGGCAGGCGATATCGGTGTTGGTGGCAGGGAAATCGGTTATCTGTTTGGACAGTATAAAAGGCTGAAGAATGAATTTACAGGTGTGCTCACGGGCAAAGGCCGCGAATGGGGCGGCAGCCTCATCCGTCCTGAAGCTACCGGCTACGGACAGGTATATTTTGCCGAAGAAATGCTTAAGACCCGTGGCGACAGCATGAAGGGGAAGATCTGTACGGTTTCAGGATCAGGCAACGTGGCCCAGTATGCTACCGAAAAGGCCACACAATTTGGTGCAAAGGTTGTAACCATGTCCGATTCGTCAGGATTCATTTACGACCCCAACGGTATCGACGCCGAAAAGCTGGCCTTTGTGATGAACCTTAAGAACGTAAAGCGCGGACGTATCAAGGAATATGCTGACAAATACGGCTGCGAATACTATGAAGGCAAACGTCCGTGGGGCATTAAATGCGACGTGGCCCTGCCGGCTGCTACCCAGAACGAGGTAGACGAGGATGACGCCAAGACCCTTATCGCCAATGGCTGTATCCTTGTTTCGGAAGGAGCCAATATGCCTTCCACTCCCGAGGCCATCGAAGTATACCAGAATGCAAAGATCATGTACGGTCCCGGCAAGGCTGCCAATGCAGGCGGTGTTGCTACATCAGGCCTCGAGATGAGCCAGAATTCGCTGCGACTGTCGTGGACCAGGGAAGAGGTGGATGCCAGGCTGCACCAGATCATGAAGGACATTCATGCCACCTGTCTCAAATACGGGCCAAGGGAAGGCGATTATATCGACTACGTAACGGGTGCCAACATAGGAGGGTTTGTTAAAGTGGCCGACGCCATGCTTGCGCAGGGCATCGTATAACACCGACCCGTTAATGATTTCATGATCCCGTCTCGCCAGAGGCGGGATCTTTTTTTATGGCAAAAAGATATGCATTGAAGAAAGCATAGAAGACCACGCCTGCCTGCGTCTCAAGCATCGACTCAAAGAGGAAGTTGAAGCCCGCGAGAAACAGGAATGCCAGGTAAAGGTAATGCCGGTGCTCGATACTGTACAACGCCGGCAGCACCAGACTGAGCATCAACACCACCAGCCCGATGACCCCGAGTGCGAGCATGGTCTGCAGGTATTGGTTATGGGCATTAAGTTCCAAACGCAGTGCGTTGCCCATCTCCTTCTCGCGATCCTTTTCCAGCATATTGGCCTTCACATCACCGGTCCCCACACCTGCCAGGAAGTGCTCGTTGGTGATCTCAAAAGAATACCACCAGATCATGATCCGTTCGCCTGAGCTGTTGGCAATCTCGTCGGCGGCAATATCGGCCTGCTGCAATGCAGTGCGCGTTTGTTCAAATCGTGCCGACGAGGCAGGGAAGAGCATCAGCAGGAAAAGAAACAAAAAGGCCATCACCGCACCTGTCAGCAGGCCCTTTAATACTTTTCGTTCGGCAATGACGAGGTAAGCGGAAAAGAGGGCGATAAGGAAGGCTAGGCCGAGGATGCCTGCCTTGGAGCTCAGCATCACCACAAAAAACCCGAACATGGCGATGAGCAGCACCGAAAGCCACTGACTCACCCTTCCCGTAATATAAACCCGGTAGAGAAAATATAATAAGGCAGTGATGGAGAAGCTGACATACATGGCAAGGTATGATGGATGGATCAGCACCGAAAGTCGGCTATAATAGAACGCCGCCATCGAACCCGTGCGAAGATAATCGGCCAGGGCGACGCTGTAGCAAAGCAACATCGATGCCAGCGATCCGAAGATAAATGCCCATAGCACCCTTCTGGCATTGGCAGCCGAAAGCACATCGGACCGGATACTGCTGAATATTACCGGAAAGATGAATAACGACAGCTTCACTTCCATATCGAAAAACCCGATACCCAGGTTTTCAGTATACAAAAGGCCTATGGCATACACAACATAAATGGCGGCGAAGAGCAGGGTATACAGGCGGTGCCTTGAGTTCACCACCCTTGTTACCTTCGACAGGAAGTCGCCCTCAAAAAACCAGGTGATCACGATCAGGGCGATGGCATATGGGATCACCTTCCTGTATATGGGAAGAAGGAAGGCAAAGGCGATCAGCTCGTAGTGGTAAAGTCTGATAATATTTTTATCGCTGAAGATCAATTTCCCCTTTTTAGACTTGTCAATACTTCGTAAAACTCATCCGTGATGCTGTCGCGGTCGAATTTCGACACCACATAGCGGCGTGCGTTCTCCCCCAGGCTGTGAAGCATCTTTCTGTCGCCATGTAAAAGTAATATCTTTTCCGACAGGTCGAGGTCATTCTCCGGTTCGTAGGCAAGCCCGCATGCACCGTCATCAATAAAGAGTTCCTTTGCTTCCCCTTCCACCCCCAGCAGGATGGGTTTTTTCATGGCCAGGCTTTCAAATATCTTGGAAGGGATAGCCCCCCTGAAGAGTGCTATGCGCCGGAGTGGTATCACCGAAACGTCGACGGCAGCCAGGATCTCAGGCATCTGCCACTTTTCGACGGTGTCGAAAAACCTGATATGCTCAAGTGCCGCTTCATCGCGCTCCTTCATCAGATTTTCCTTCAGCGGGCCGCTGCCCATGATCACGAATTTGATCCTGCTATTGTTGCGAAGCCTTGCGGCAGCCCTGAGCACGACATCCAGGCCCTGTGCATGCCCGATGATCCCTCCGTAAAAGATGATGAAATCATCGCTGTGGTAGCCGTGACGGCTTCGCCACTGTCCGTCCCCTGCAGTTGGCCGGTAAAGGCTAAGGTTGGCCCCGTTGGGGAGCCAGTAAACATGCTTGCCGGGAAAACGGGCAGAGATATTTTTCACAATGCCCCTTGTCTGTCCGCTCACCAGGTCAGCATTACGGTATAAACATTCTTCGAGCCGCCTGCTGATGCCAAGCAAAAACTTCGACCTGATCAGGCCAAGCTTTTCAGCGCTTTCGGGCCAGAGGTCCGACACGTTGAAGATAAACCCGGCTCTTTTGATCCAGGCCATAGAGGTAGGGGCTGATGGATTTGGC
>CAZHYA010000025.1:7875-14580 GCA_964536525.1 uncultured Bacteroidales bacterium
ACCCGGCTCTTTTGATCTTAGACAACAGGCATGCCGATATGCCTAAAAATAGCGGCGGCGACTCACACATGATCAGGTCGCATTTCCCCGTGCGGAACCAGCCCGAAAAGAATGAAGTCATGACGAACGAAAAATAGTTGAGCAGCCGCAGGAAGATCGAGCTGCTGTTGCCTGTGAAGATCCATGAGCGATAAACTGTTACGCCGTCGATCGCTTCCTTCATGCGGCATTTCCTCCTGTACCCGTCGTATATCTTCATCTGAGGATAGTTGGGCATGGCCGTGAGCACGCACACCTCTATGCCTTTATCTTTCAGCCTGCGGGCAAGTTCATGCAGGCGGTTCTGTGCAGCGCCGGTCTCCGGAGGGTAATATTGTGTGACGATGAGCAGTTTCAAAGCTATAGGGATTCATCCCCTTGGGGATGGTGCATTATTCCTTGTTCTGAAGGTAGGAGGCATTACGAAGCACCTTGTCGAAAACAAAATACTGAATCAGCACAAAATCCTTGTCATCATTGATGAAAGCATAAAGCCTGTCGAGGTCGAAGGGTTCCAGTGCGGCCCCTTCTTCATCGTATAGCTCACTGATGCCACCTTTTCGAAATGTCCGCACCACGAATTCATCACCGTCAGTTTCCCTGAGGGTGAGGATGTGTGCCACAGGCCCTGAAGCAAGGGAGTCGATGTATGAAGGTTCCAGCTTATTGTTAAGCATCGACTCGAAGCGGATATCCTTGAACGCCGTCACAAACTGCAGCATGCGAAGGGTGTCGTAAGGTTTTTCCTGCATATCGAAGAGGGTGGTTAACGTCAGGTTCCCCTCATTGTCGGCCTCAACAACGAACGATTCGTCCGGTTCTTCCAGAAACTCGATCTTCACCGACCTGAAGTCCTGAAGAGGCGTTTTGAATATCGTATGATCACGCCAGTCATCCACATCCGTCGAATAGCGCGGATAGATGAACCCTCTCAGGCTGGGAAGGAATACCACGTATGGCTGTTCGGCACCCTCCATCAGCATATATGTGCCCATATTGTCCTGGGTGGCATCGCCAACATAATAGGTTCGGGTGAGTTTTTCGCGCGGAAAGAGTTTTATTCTGTCAAACAGGTTTATGGCGTATTCTTCCTGGTAGATCTCCACTTTCCTGGAAATGGTGGCCAGGCGCCTGATCACATTGTCGCGGGCTGCCAGCGGCACCGGGTACCTCACGGTAAGGTCCTTCATGGTGCGCAACAGCATGATCACATTATAGTTATGAGCAGGCATATCATCGTTGAGGGTCCACTTACCCGTGGCCTGCCTGGTGAGCTTTACCGTTCGGTTGTTCATGTCGGCCATGAAGATCCTGGTCACTGTTGAAGTGTCGTCGATGGCAAAGCCACTTTCGGTATCATCGAGGGTGGTGTATCTGCGGTTGATAAAGAACAACACCCCAATGATCACGATCATGATGGTCAATGTCAGCAGCAATCTGTTTCTTTTCATGGGTCACGGTCGGTATTTAACTGTAAATCTTTTCTTTCTGACGAGAATATATATGATCCCGAAAATAATGACCAGCAGTGGGGGCACGGCCACATTGATCAGCTTCCACTTCATCTCGTTGCCTTTCAGGTAAGTGATGTCGAGCAGGCGGAGTTTCAGGTAGCGCGAGCGGATGGTGAGCAGGTCCGAGCCGTCCGTCAGGTAGTCGATGGCATTAAGGATGAACTTCTTGTTGCTGAAGGTTTGCTCGGTATACTGGTCGAAACCCAGCGGCAAAGGATACCCCTTCGAATAATGCAGCTGGTTTCTGATCACGTCGGCGTCGGCAACCACGATCATGGCTGTCGGAGAGCTGATGTCGGCAAATCCGATCTCCCTGGCTCCCGAGAGGGTGGGCGGGATCCGGTTGCGGTACAACGAGGAGACTTGTCCCTGAAGCAGCACGGCTACCGGCAGGAACTGTTCTTTATAGAGTCTTTCGTCGGGCTCGAAGCCCAGGATGCCGAGGTTGATATACACCGGGGCATTCATCCTGCGGGCATAAGGCGATGAATGTAAGAGGTATGTCTTTTCAACTCCGGGTATGCTGATGGTGTCGAGACTGCTCACAAAGTTTGTCATCACGGCACTGAGGTTACTCACCACCGGGTGGTTGATCTGGGGTGTCACCAGCGGGAAGAAGAACCACGGAAAAAAGTCGAACTGCGGTTGTCCGGCTACCTCTCCCGTCGTCACCGGGATAGGCAGTGCAACCAGGTCCATAATAAGGTCGGTGTTCAATCTCACCCCGTAGCTGAACAGCATGTCGTCGAGGTTGGTGTTGTTGGTGATGCCCATGGTAGCCCCGCCATACTGCAGGCTGTCCATGCTGGCAAACACCGGGTCGAGCAGCCAGAGCACCTTGCCCCCGTGCATGATGTACTGGTCGATAATGAACTTGTCTTTCTCGCTGAAGGCCGAGTCGGCACCTGCAACGACGATGGCCTGGTACTTGTTCCTCACCACGAAGTTGCCTGAGTCAGTCTCCTCTCTTTCGGTGAGTGCGCTCACGCGTTCGGCAAGCCTGACACGCTCCACCAGATAGTTTTCCTGCAGGGCACGGGTAACGTCGGCAACCAGCTTCAGCTCGTATTCACCGTGACCTTCCACAAAGGCTATTTTGGGCTTGTCGTCCTTGGTGAGCAGGTTGATGGCGTAGGCCAGGTTATACTCCATATTTTCTATAGACCTGTTCACCATTGCCTCCTCCGATGCGCCCCGCTCAGGCCGGAGAAGCTGGAGAGCCATCTCCCTGCCCTTGTAAGAAACGATAGCGCCCGGAAAGATGATCTGGAACTTGACACCCTCGGCATCGTCTTCCCTCACCTCGGCAGCGATGAGTCCCCTGTCCTTAAGGTTTTCGTGGGTGTTGAACCGCTCTTTGGGGTCGTCGCTCGCAGAAGGGTTGATGTGATCATACTGCACCTTGTCGGTATAGATCCTGAACTCATCGAGCATCTCCCTGGTCGCCTTCTGCAGCCTCTTGTAACGTGGCGTAAGCTTCCCTTCGAGGTAAATCTTGAAATAAACGATGTCGTCGAGGCCACGGAGCATCTCCCGGGTCTCGGGGCTTACGGTATACCTCTTCTCGGCAGTAAGGTCGATGCGTGTGAACAGCTGTGCGCCGATCACATTCACGAACACAATGATCACGACACCCAGGGCAAGCCTTATCCAACTGCTGCGTTTCTGGTTTATCTTCTTTTTGCTCATTGTCGTCTCTTCAGTGTTTCGTAAATGTTTACCATTTTCTGCTTGCCAGCGAAAACCGGGTCAGAATCAGGAAGAATGCGATCAGGCTGACAAAATACAGCAGGTCGCGCGTGTCGACCACCCCCCGGCTGATGGACTCATAATGGGCGTAAATACCCAGGGATGAGATGATCAGGCCAATATTCTGTAAAATATCGAGCGGCCAGATAAATTCAAAGCCGATATAGAAAAATGCCGAAAGCAATGCTGCCAGGATGAATGATACGATCTGGTTGTCGGTGATCGATGAGGCAAAGAGGCCGATGGAAACAAAAGCAGCCCCCAGGAAGAGCAAGCCAATGTATGAGCCCCACATGGCCCCTGCATCGATGTTGCCCTTGGGCATGCCCAACTGGTATACCGAGTAATAATAAACCAGGGTTGGCAATAAAGCAAAGAACACGAGGAAGAGGCCGGCAAAGAATTTCGCCAGGATGATCTTCGTATCCGACAGCGGCTGGGTGAGCAACAGCTCAATGGTTCCCGACTTCTTCTCCTCGGCAAACATGCGCATGGTAATGGCCGGGATGAGGAAAAGGAATACCATGGGAGCGATCATGAAGAGGCCGTCGATGCTGGCATAGCCATTGGCTATGATGTTGTTTCCGAAACGGATCACCCACAGGAAGAAGCTCACCACGAGCAGGAAGACCACGATCACGATATAGCCTATGAGTGAGCTTAAAAATCCCGAAATCTCCTTACGCAACAATGCAAACATACGCTCTTAAATGAATTTCTTTAGCAGGGCGCTAAAATAGTGATTTTTATGGAAACGCTGAGATTGGCAATATAGTATCGTGCATACCCCTAATCACTGAACTCCACCCTGACGGTATCGTTGGGATTAAGTCCCAGCAGGCCACTGGCCCGGCCATTGTTCATGGCGATCTCCAGGAAACCGTGGGAGCCGAAGAGGGCCAGGATCTCACCTACCGGCACATCGGCATATGACTCATGGATCTTCCTGATCTCCTCACCCCTGAAACTGATGGTGAATTTCCTGTTCCTGCCCACCTCCCTGAACCTGTCGCGCCGGATATTCGTGACCAGGTTCTCATAATTGTCGACATAGATCACAAGTCCCTTGATGACATCATTTTCAACCACGGGGGCAAAAAGGATCTTTTCATTGAGGGTGTCCCTGCCCGGGCCAAGCGTCATGATGTCCTCACCCCTGGCAAGCATGGCAGCGGCTTTCACAAAACGGTCGCGGGTAGAGAAGGTAAAATATTCCGAGTCCTGCATCAGGGCGATTTCCACGATCTTTTCGGGAGGGGCGTCGAAGATGAGCGAGAAGATCCCATTGTCGGCACCGATAAAGTATTGCCCTTCGGCAAAGACCGCCGTATGCGGGTTCTTTTCCGATTCCTCGGTGCTCACGCCAATGATATGGATCGTGCCCGGAGGGAAATCGCGATAGCAGTTCCTGATCACAAAGGCCGCCTCTGTGAGGTTATGTGGCTCGATCTGATGGGAAATGTCGACGATCCCGGTCTCGGGCACCTGCTTAAGGAGGGCCCCCTTAACGGAAGCAAGGTAATGATCCTTGATACCCCAGTCGCTGGTCAGTGTGATTACGGGCATGTAACGGCGCTATTGTTTTTGATTGATCCTGTCGCTCAAAACTGCTATCAAAAGTAAACATTTAAGGCTTACCAAGGCATTTTTTAATTAATTTTGGAGTACAAAACATCAACGACATATTATTTAATCATACCCGACCGGATGAACGAGAAGACCATCTCCATTGAAGCCTACAGCCCGCTCGAAATTTACGGTGTTAACGACAGCCACCTCGACCTGATGAAAAAGCTTTTCCCTCAGCTAAAGATCATCGCCAGGGGCGAAATGGTAAAGATCGCAGGCACGACGAAAGAGATGAATGAATTTGAAAGGCGCTTTTCGCTGCTGCTGACCTCCTACGAACGTTTTGGCAAGATCACCGAGAACGACGTGATGCAGATCATGGGCACCGACGACAACGGCAACGTGGAACCCTCGGGCGTTGAAAAGAGCGACGATGTGCTCGTTTTCGGTCGCGAGGGACTGCTGGTGAAAGCCCGCACGGCCAACCAGCGGAAGATGGTTGCAGGCAGCGACAATAACGACCTGATCTTTGCCATCGGCCCCGCCGGCACAGGCAAGACATACACCGCCGTGGCACTCGCCGTGAGGGCCCTCAAGAACAAGGAAGTGAAAAGGATCATCCTGACCAGGCCGGCCGTGGAAGCAGGCGAAAATCTCGGATTCCTGCCCGGCGACCTCAAGGACAAGCTCGATCCGTACCTTCAGCCCCTGTACGATGCCCTGAGGGACATGCTCCCTACGCAGAAGCTGCTGACCTACCTCGAAGACGGCACCATTGAGGTTGCACCCCTGGCCTTCATGCGCGGCCGTACCCTCGACCATGCCTTCGCCATCCTCGACGAGGCGCAGAACACCACGCCTAACCAGCTGAAGATGTTTCTAACACGCATGGGGCGTTCGTCGAAATTCATTGTGACCGGTGACATCACCCAGATCGACCTCCCTCCGAAGCAGATATCAGGCCTGGTACACTCGCAGAAGATACTCAAGGGAACAAAAGACATCGAGTACATATACCTCGACGAAAGCGATATCATCAGGCACAAGCTTGTAAGCAAGATCATCGCCGCCTACGGCCGCAACCGTGATGAAGAGCCGCCGGCCGTGTAAACCCGATGCAGCCCTGCCTGAGAGGATTTTTTCAGGGCCAGGGCCCGCAGAAGCATATGCAAGATCAATACGAAATAAAAAAACGTGCCGAGAGGGCCTGGCTCGACAGTTTTTTCAAACTGTATGATGGCCACCCTGAAGGAAAGATCATTGCCTCCGAATCGCCCGACTTCATCCTTTCGGGCAGCAGGAAGCGGTCTGTCGGGATCGAGCTTACCAGTATCGTGAACAGTCCCGGCAACGGCAGGCACCTGGCGAAAGAAGCCATCGATGAAAGCATACAAAAGAAAAACGCCAAGCTGAAGCTGTACATGAAAAAACGCATCGACAGCTACTGGCTGATCATTATCCTCAACGACCACGGGGATACGATGATCCACCAGAACACCGCAAGCTGGCAGTTTGAGAGCGGCTTTCAAAAGATCTTCATCTTCGACCCGGCCCGGCAGCAGATATTACAGATCAAATAATCAATTTTTTTTGATATATTAACAAAATTGATATATATTTACATGCTCACCATAACAGCTAACTGCCTCATTAACCCAAACACAAGTGCCTTATGAAAAAGTATTATTACCTGTTCCTGATGCTGGGATTTTTTCTTTTTTCCTGCGGCGGGAACACCGAACAGCAAACCGAAGACAGCGATGAAGCCGTGACGACCGAAGAGGTCGGTGACATGACGGAAGCCGGCGACCGGGCGCTCAAGGACTGTGATGAT
>CAZHYA010000025.1:14666-16195 GCA_964536525.1 uncultured Bacteroidales bacterium
AGGATCCCACAAACGTAGCGCTGACCCAGGAATATACTAAGCTGGCAGAAGAGCTTTCGACCTGGGGAACTGACTGGACCAATTACGTGGAATGTGCTTCCATGGAAGCCTACCAGAAAAGGTTCCAGGAGATCTCCGACAAGGTTGAGCAGGGCCTCGAGAAGCTGGGGCTTGGCGAATAGGTTTGTCGACCATCCTGAACCTGAAATACATCTTGGCCGGTTAACAGATTTGGTTTATTTTTGCGGTTTTAAAACGCTGCAATCATGAACACCGTTACACGCACAAATTTCAATTTCCCCGGTCAGAAAAGCATGTATAAGGGGAAAGTCCGCGACGTATATAATATCAACGACGAGCTCATGGTGATGGTCGTCACCGACCGTATCTCGGCCTTCGACGTGGTGCTGCCCCGTGGGATCCCTTACAAGGGTCAGGTGCTGAACCAGATCGCCGCCCGGTTCCTTGATGCCACATCCGACATCGTGCCCAACTGGAAGATCGCCGTGCCGGATCCTATGGTCACGGTGGGCCATTTCTGCAAGCCCTTCCCCGTGGAGATGATCATCCGTGGTTACCTCACAGGGAGTTCGTGGCGCACTTACAGCAAGGGTGCACGGCAGATCTGCGGCGTGCCCATCCCCGACGGGATGAAAGAACACCAGGCCTTCCCTGAACCCATCGTCACACCCACCACCAAGGCGGTTGACGGGGCGCACGACGAAGACATCTCGGCCGAAGAGATCCTGAGGGAAGGGCTGGTCTCGGAAGCAGACTACGCACTCCTCGACAAATACACCAGGGAACTTTTCAGGAGAGGGTCGGAGATAGCCAGGGAGATGGGGTTGATCCTTGTTGATACCAAATACGAATTCGGAAAGATCGGCGACAGGATCTACCTGATCGATGAGATCCATACACCCGATTCCTCCAGGTATTTCTACCTCGACGGCTACGAAGAACGGCAGGCAAGAGGCGAACAGCAAAAGCAGCTGAGCAAGGAATTTGTGCGGGAATGGCTGATGGCGGAGGGTTTCATGGGACAACAGGGGCAGGAAGTCCCTGAAATGCCGGATGAATTTGTAAACTCCGTATCGGAACGCTATATCGAGCTCTATGAAAAGATCACCGGCGAAGCATTTATCAAAGCCGATGTATCGGACGTGCTGAGGCGGGTGGAAGAGAACATCAACGGATTCCTTTTGGCATACAAAAAATAACCACAATTCATGATACCTTTTTCGCCTCCGCGCATCGATCAGAAGATCATCGATGAGGTCAGCGACGCCCTCAGGTCGGGATGGATCACCACCGGCCCACGCACCAAAAAGTTTGAAAAGATGATCAGTGCCTATTGCGGACATGAGGCCACGCTTTGCGTGAACTCTGCCTCTGCAGGCCTTGAGCTCATGCTGCGCTGGTACGGTGTTGGCCCGGGCGATGAGGTGATCGTGCCCGCCTACACCTACTCAGCCACTGCCAACGTCGTGCTACATTGCGGTGCCACTCCGGTGATGGTCGATGCGGGT
>CAZHYA010000026.1:0-14842 GCA_964536525.1 uncultured Bacteroidales bacterium
CAGGGCATTCCTGGATGCCACGGGCTACCGGACGGAGATACCGGACAACTTCCTGAAGCACTGGACGAACGGCAGTTTTCCGGATTCCATTGCCGGCGATCCAGTGGTATACATCGACTACCGGGATGCGCAGGCATATGCAGAATGGGCCGGCAAACGCCTCCCCACGGAACTGGAATGGCAGTATGCCATGAGCACCAAAGATTTGGAATACGGCCATGTGTGGGAACTGACCAATGACAGGTACGATAATGGTTCGCACACCTTTATCATCATCAAGGGCGGGAGTGATTTCAAGCCCGAATCAAGCTGGTGGTATATACAGGGCGGCAAACACCCCCCGGAACGGCAGCAGATGCTCCTGCAGGTAAGCCCCGGTTTCGACCGCGCATCGACGGTGGGCTTCAGGTGCGTGCAGGATCATCCATAATAGAGTTTAACCACGAAGGATACACTAAGGTGATTGCGCAAAGGAACTCAAAGGTCTAATTTATTACTCTCCTGATCCCATCCTTGAAATGAAGAACATTAAAATTAGCAAGCAGGCCCAACTTGCAACCCGACAACTTCATATAGGTTAGTATCTGCGCAAAATGTACATCGGTTAGTGCCTCAACGGATTTAACCTCAATTATAATAATTCTTTCAACGAGAAGGTCTACCCTATAACCAGCTTCAAGTTTAATGGACTCATAAACAAGAGGCTGCGGCTTCTGTCTTTCCACATGTATACCATTTTTATTCAATTCAAATTCCAGGCATCGCTCGTATGCACTCTCCAGAAGACCTGGACCCAACCTTGTATGTACCCTGAATGAACAATCAAGAATAAGTTTGAATATTTTTTCCAATTCCATCATCACTTCTTTGTGTAGCCCTTGTGAATGCCTTAGTGTACCCTTTGTGGTTATTTTAAAAACAACATCATTCTATTAATTAATACTAAAAAGTTAAAAATGTCACACCTTTGGTTAAAAAATAATTTATTTTTGTATAGTTGATCAACCCACTATGATGGAGAGGCTTACCCACGGCAAATGGTACAAGAAGTCCTGGAAAGGGCTTTTTGAGTGCTGGATATACTAGCCTTCCCCTTTTCCCTGCTTCCTTACTTTACCAAATTTCAATGATGCAATCATTTCATGTACGCATACATCTTCAATATCCAGCGATTTTCGATCCACGACGGCCCCGGCATCAGGACGACGGTCTTTATGCAAGGCTGTCCGTTACAATGCATCTGGTGCCATAATCCCGAAGGCATCCCGCAATATCTTGTGAAGGTGGATAACGAGCTTCCACAGGGGATCATGAAATACACCCCTGATGAACTCATCACAGAAGTTATGAAAGACAGGGTTTTCTTCGAAACATCAGGCGGCGGGGTCACCTTTTCAGGCGGGGAGCCGGTCATGCAGGGTGAATTTCTCCTGGAAATGCTTTCAAGGTTAAGCAAGCTGGGAATACACAGCTGTGTGGATACCTCGGGTCATGCCCCTGAGGACCTCTTCATCAGGGTCGTCAGGCAAGCCGGGCTGATCCTTTTCGATCTGAAGATCATCGACAACAAAAAACACGAACAATATACGGCAACCGGCAACAGCCTCATCCTTAAAAACCTGGAAACACTCATGAACAGCGGCACGCCCTTCAGGGTGCGTATCCCGCTCATCAACGAGATCAATGCCAACGATGAGACCATCACGGCCATCGCCAGGATGCTGGAAGGAAAAGGAAAGATCGACGTCGACCTGCTGTCGTACCACGACCTGGGGCAGGCCAAGCGGCAGCGTGCCTGTACGGAAGGCCCCGCCATGAAGCTTACAGCCCCCGACGATGAAAGGCTGGAAGAGATCAGCATCATATTCAGGCAATACGGACATAACGTTTATATAGGAGGATAAATAAGCATCATGAACGAAAGGATAAGATCATTGCGCGAAAAGAGCCTGAAGGCAGTCCCGCATATCTCCGGCGAGCGGGCCAGGCTCCTGACGGATTTCTATGAAAATAACGATGCTGCCGATGTGCCTGTCCCCGTGATGCGGGCCAGGGCGCTGGAATATATCCTGCGGCATAAGCAGATCTATATCGGCGATGGCGAGCTCATCGTCGGGGAGCGCGGACCGGAGCCCAAGGCCACTCCCACCTACCCCGAGATATGTGTCCACACCGAAGAAGACCTTGCCGTGCTCCACAACCGCGAAAAAGTGGCTTTCCGCGTTGATGATCCCGTAAAGGATACCCTCATCCGCGAGGTGGCTCCGCGCTGGAAAGGCCGGTCGATGCGTGAGCGGATCTTCAGCATGGTCGGTGAGGAATGGAAGGCCTGCTATGAGGCCGGCATCTTTACCGAGTTCATGGAGCAGCGTGCCCCCGGACACACCGTGCTCGACGATAAGATCTATCGCCAGGGGATGAACGGCTTCAGGGAGCGCATCAGGGAAAGTATCGAAAGGATCGACTTTGACAGCGACCCTGAGGCCCGGTCGAAGAAGGATGAACTCATGGCCATGGACATCGTGGCCGCTGCCCTGGTGATGTTTGCTGAGCGCCACGCCGATGCGCTGGCCTTGCTGGCCGGAAAGGAAAAAGACCCTGCACGTAAGGCTGAACTTCAGGAGATGGAGCGAAACTGCCGCCATATACCGGCCAATCCTCCCCAAACCTTCTGGCAGGCATTGCAATATTACTGGTTCGTGCACCTGGCGGTGATCACCGAGCTGAACCCCTGGGATTCGTTTAACCCTGGACGGCTGGATCAGCATTTGATGCCGTTCTATGAGGAGGGGTGCAGGGTGCAGGGAGCAGGGTTCAGGGATAAGGCAAAAGAATTGCTGCAGGCCTTCTGGATCAAGTTCAACAACCATCCCGCCCCACCCAAGGTGGGCATCACGGCCAAAGAGAGCAACACCTATACCGACTTCTCCCTGATCAACACGGGTGGGCTGAAGCCCGACGGCACCGATGCCGTGAACGAACTAAGCTACCTCATCCTCGACGTGATCGAAGAGATGAGGCTGCTGCAGCCCAGCTCCATGGTGCAGCTCAGCGGCAAAAACCCTGATGCCTTCATCGACCGGGCGCTGAAGATCGTGAAGACCGGCTTCGGGCAGCCATCCATCTTCAACACCGATGCCATCATCCAGGAAATGCTGAACCATGGCAAGAACATCACCGATGCCCGCAACGGGGGAGCCAGCGGTTGTGTGGAGACGGGTGCCTTCGGGAAGGAAGCCTATATCCTCACCGGCTACTTCAACCTCCCCAAGGTGCTCGAGATCACCCTTCATAACGGGGTAGACCCGCGAAGCGGGAAGCAGCTCGGTCCCGTCACGGGAGAAGCCATCAAATTCAGGGATATGGATGAACTGCTGGAAGCCTTCAGGATTCAGCTCCATCACTTCGTGGACATTAAGCTCAGGGGCAACGACATCATCGAACGCCTCTATGCCGTACACCTCCCGGTACCCTTCCTGTCGCTGATCACCGACGACTGCATCGCCAATGGTAAGGACTATCATGCCGGCGGGGCCAGGTATAACACAAGCTATATCCAGGGCGTTGGCATCGGAAGTATCACCGACATGTTATCGGCCATCAGGCACCATGTTTTTGAATGGAAGAATACGGATATGGGACGCCTGCTTAAAGCCATGCATAATGACTTTGCCGGGGATGAAGCCCTGAGGCTCAGGCTATGGAAAGAAACGCCCAAATACGGCAACGACGACGACCGTGCCGATGTGCTGATGAAGAAGGTGTTCAGGATGTACTTAGAGGCCATCGACGGCAGGCCAAACATGAAAGGCGGCACCTACCGCATCAACATGCTGCCCACCACCTGTCATGTATATTTTGGCAGTGTGACCGGCGCCACTCCCGACGGCCGCCATGCCGGAAAGCCCCTCTCGGAAGGCATATCGCCCATGCAGGGCGCCGACGTGAATGGGCCCACGGCCGTGCTCAAATCGGCCGCCAGGATGGACCACCTGCTCACAGGCGGCACCCTGCTGAACCAGAAATTCACCCCATCCTTCTTCGACGATCCCAAAGGACAGGTCGCCATCCGGCAGCTCATCCGTGCCTATTTCAGTATGAACGGTCACCATATACAATTCAACGTGGTGGATGCCGAAACCCTGCGAAAAGCGAAACGGCATCCAGAAGAATACCGCGACCTTATCGTGCGCGTGGCCGGCTACAGCGATTATTTCGTAGACCTGACCGAAGAGCTGCAGGACGAGATCATCAGGAGGACGGAGCACAGAAAATAAGACTCTGGGACTATGAGACTTTGAGACTCTGGGACTGTGGGACAAGGTGAACCAGATAAAATGCCTGCCGCCTGCCGCCTATCGCCTATAGCCTATAGCCTATAGCCCATTATAATAGCTATAGAGCTTCATCAGGTCTTCCCTGTCCTTGAGTTTCAGGTGCTCCACCTTAATAAACCTTTCGGCTTCAGCCCTGTGGTCAGTGAGCATCGACAGTATGGCTTTTTTCGAAAGCTGCAACCGTTCAACCGCCCCACCGTCTTTTCGGGTATAATATTCTTCGAGCTTGTAAAGCTGGTCATTCGAGAGATCCCCGTCACCGTCAGTCACCCGATACTTAATGTATCGCCTTAACAGCAGATCGCAATTCCCTTCACAGAGGACTTCGAACCAGCTGTTGGCCACCTCGCCGTCGTCCCTCACAAAGGTGGTATGGATGAATTTCTGCTCACCGATAAGCAGACAGCTAACCTCGCCGGGATTCGCAAAGGCGAAGGTGTCGCCCTCCACGATGGCCTGCATCTTCTGGCTGTGGATGTTGTAACGAAAGATTCCCTTGAGGATGCTTCCGTCGGCCAGTTCGGCGCTGCCAACGCCAAATGAGGGATCCATGTACATGCAGCAGGGATCGCCATAATAGAAATACTGCTTATAACCGCTACCGCCTTCCCCCAGGTTGGCAACAGGGATGGGCTCCTGTACGGGTTCGTGGGTAAACGTTTTTTGCGGAACCATCGTCTTGTCGTAGACCTTCGTGGCAGGCTCTTCCTGGCCCCAAAGCATAGAAAAGGCGAAGGCTCCGGCCACCGAAAGTAATGCTTTTGCCTTCATAGCGATATGGATTTTAATAACCCCTATAAGATACGAAAAATCAAGAAAAAAAGCAAGAAAAGCATGCAGTTTATAAGGCAATGGATAACAGATTCCGGATGCCGGATACTGGCTACTGGCTACTGGTTACTGGCTACTGGTCACTGGCTACTGGTTACTGGCTACTGGTTACTGGCTACTGGTCACTGGCTACTGGTTACTGGATACTGGGCACTGGCTCGTAATAACTTGTACGATTTCAGACTTCAAAGCTCAGATATCAGATTTCAGATTTCTGCCGGTTCCCTAATTTTCATACCTTGTGCGTAATTAAAATTTTGAGTTATGCGTGTCTTCTTGTTCCTGTTTACTTTTTCTATCCTCACAAAGATGCTTTTCTGCCAGCCGGAGGATCTCCGCGTGCTTATCATCGGCGAAGGCGAAGCATGGTCGGATCCTGAAGAGATGAGGATACGGCAAAACCATGGCAATACAGGGCTTACTTTCAGTTGGATACAAGGCGGCGAGGCTGCCTGGAAGGAACTTGACCCCGACAAATACGATATCATATGGGTACACCGGCCCGACAGCCTGTCCTATGCCGGCTTTGAGGACGATCCCGCATATTACGACGCCATGCTCCATTACGTGGACCGTGGCGGAAGCATCCTGCTTACCCAGCATGCCCTCACCTTCCTCAACAGGAGCGGGCTCGAGCCGGTCGGAGTGGAACACCGCAGCAAAGGATCAGAAGACAACGGCTACGGGCGCATGCTGGGCTTTCATGCCTTCCTGCACCATCCGCCCTTCGACTCGCTGAACGGCGGAGCCTACGTCTGGAAGCCTCCGTACGACACCACCGTGACCCAGTGCGGTTTTTTCGATGAAAAGGTGCCGCAGAACGGCAGGGTCGTAGCGGTCGACTGGGACTACATCTTTGTGAGGGAGAACAGCAAGCTGATCGTTGAATATGAGGTAGGCAAAGGCAAGGTCCTCGGTATCGGTGCGTATTTCAACCTCGATATACCCAACCTGAACAGGCAGCATTACGATCTTTTTTACAGGAATGTTTTCGATTACCTGGCAGGGAAAAAAGAGGGGCATGAAAGGCATTACTGGCGCTACGGCGAACAAAAGGCCGAACCCCTCGACTTTGTCCTGTTCAGGCAGTTTATCCCCCCCGGGGCGAAAAAATGGGAAATAAACGATTCGTGGCCGGATCTGCACCGGGACCAGGCCAGGCATGAATACTGTGAAGTTGCAGGCACACGGATGCTTGTGGCAGCCTATGAGCCGGGAGGCATCTTTGAAGTGTGGGCCCATCCTTTCATGGCCTTTCGCGACTATCAGGCCATGCTGTATTTCGGGGATGACACCATCGTGAGCCTGAACGAAGCCAGGCCATCAATTACCGTTGCTCCTGCCAGCGTCACGAGGAATTACAGATTCCAAAACGGTGCGATCCTGAAAGAGGTGATGACGGTCGCACCTGACAAGCCTGTCGGCGTGATCCATTACGAATATGAGGGCCCTGCGGCCAGGCTCCTGGTACAGTATAAAACCCATATGCGCCTGATGTGGCCTTACCCGGAAAATGTGCTCAAGACGCTGAAATACGGATACCAGCCCGGTTTGAACGCCATGGAGGTCACAGCACCGGAAGGAAACCTCAGCACATTCATCGGGGCCAGCCGGATCCCTTCGGGCCGCTATGCAGGCCCTTGCGTGAGGGAAGACGGCGGCAATCCTTCGTTGAAGGGTTTCGATATCCCATCCGACTCCGTATTCGGGGTTTGTGCAGGGCAGTATTACGACCTCGCCACCAGCGACCAACTGGATATCGTATTCGCAGCAGGCAGCGACGGCAGGGATTCGCTGGCCGCCCTGTATATGCGGATACTGTCTGATCCTGAAGAAGTTTACCGGGCTTCCGTGAAGCATTACCGGGACCTCTTCGACAGGGTGCTCATGATCACTTCTCCGGATGAGCATTTCAACAAGGGGTATGCATGGGCCATAGCGGCCACCGACCGATTCTTCGTGGAAACGCCAGGCCTGGGGACTTCCATCGTGGCAGGCTACAACGGCACCGACCGGGGCTGGGACGGCGGGCATGCCGTGAACGGCAGGCCGGGCTATGCCTGGTATTTCGGCAGGGATGCCGTGTGGAGCGCCTTTGCCATCCTCGATTACGGCGACTTCGAAGGAGTGAAGGACATCCTCGGGATGTTCGTCAAATACCAGGACCTGAACGGGAAGATCTATCATGAACTCAGTACTTCCGGCTTCGCCCACTACGATGCCTCTGATGCCACTCCCCTCTTCATCAGCCTGGCGGGAAGATATTTCGAACAAAGCGGGGATGCGGCATTCATCAAAAATATCTGGCCGGCCATTGAAAAGGCCTATGAATATTGTTTATCGACCGATACCGATGGCGACGGCCTGATCGAGAACACCAATGTCGGCCATGGCTGGGTTGAAGGCGGCCACCTGTTCGGCTCCCACACCTCCCTCTACCTGGCCTCCTGCTGGGCTGATGCCTTGTTGGCCCTTTCCGTGATGGACATGAATGCAAACAATGAATACTGGTCGAAAGCCATGGAGGTTGAAGACCTGATAAATCGGAAGTTCATCAATAAAGAGACCGGTTTCATGTACCAGGGCATTTACAAAGACGGCAGTTTTCATACCGGCCAGTCTATCATGCCCGCGGTTGCCATGTATTTTCTGGCGCTCGATGACAGCCTGACAACGACCATGCTCAGGAAATACGCCGGGCATGAATACACCTCCGACTGGGGCGTTAGAATGGCATCGGTTTACAGTGAGCATTACCACCCCCGTGGATATCATTCGGGTGCAGTATGGCCATTGTATACCGGCTGGGTGGCCCTGGCCGAGTACAAGTATGGCCGGCCATTACAGGCATTCGGCCATGTTATGGGAAGCCTGAACAACTACCGCGATTTTGCCCTTGGGTATATCGAGGAAGTGCTCAATGGCGAGAAATACCTGCCTTCAGGGGTGTGCCCCCACCAGTGCTGGTCAGAGACCATGACCTTGCAACCCTTGATCGAAGGAATGTTAGGATTAGGAAAGATCAACACTTCATATCTCCTTGAACCAGCTTTACCCTTTCACTGGGACAGCCTGAAGGTTGAGAACATTCGGTTCGGCAGCATTTGTTTCGACTGGGAAATGCACAGGGGTGAAGGGAAGACCCGTTATACCTTCTCCGGTGATATCAGGGAAGATCTGTTTGCACCCTCACATACTTTTCTCCCGGGGGTAGCATTCAGCCCGCTTTTCCCTCCGGGGACAGAGATCAACGATGTGCAAATGAATGGAAGGAAAATAAAATACAAAACCAACAGCCTTCCGCAGGGAGTACAACTGATCATCGGGGCCAATATCCTGAACGAATGTGATATCATCGTAAAACACAGCGGTGGCATCGCCCTGATCCCTCCATTTGAAATGCCTGCCCGCGGCGAAACGTCGCAGGGGATCAGGATCATTGATGCCAGGTGGGAGGACAACACCTACACCATCGAGATGGAAGGTGCCCCGGCAATGGCCTACGAACTGGAAATGATCAACCATTTCGGCACCCCGAAGACCGTGGAGGGGGCCACCTTCAGGGAAGAGGGCGGCAAACTGTTTCTCAGGCTGGAATTCCCCGCACTGAACCGTACATACATGAGTAAAACGGTGCACATTGGTTTTTAAGAACTTGTATTTAGGCTCTCGCAAAATACAGCCCGGCAGGCTCGCAGTGCCTCGAAAAATAAACTGATCCCCCATGAATTTTATCTGCCGGAGCATTAATTTCATTAATTTTAAAGCATGAAAACCATTGGCATCATCGGCGGCACCACCTGGGTATCTACCCTCGATTATTACAAAATGCTCAACCAGAAAGTCAACAGCGCCCTTGGCGGTTATCATTCGGCACGGCTGATCCTGTATTCGATCGACTTCGACGATATGGTAAGGTTTAAGGCACAGGGCAACGACGACGCCCTGAAAAAAATGATCCTTGACGCGTCCAACAAGCTCGAATATGCAGGCGCAGAATGCCTTATGCTGGGTGCCAACACCCTGCATATGCTGGCCGGATTCATCCAGGAGCGTATCAGCATCCCGCTGATCCATATCGGCGAGGAGACCGCAAAGGTGATCGCAGCGAAAAAACTCGGCAAGGTGGGCCTGCTCGGAACCAGGGTCACCATGGAACAGGATTTCTACCGCAAGAAGCTCGAAGAATACGGCATCATGACCATCATCCCGCCGGAGAAGGACCGGGAATATATCCACCGGACCATCTTCGAGGAGTTCAGCAAGGAAATATTCACCGATGAGGCCAGGGCCCGGTATTCGGAAATCATTGATGAACTGGTATCTGCGGGTGCCGAAGGGGTCATCCTGGGCTGCACCGAGATCCCCATCCTCATGCGCCGGAAGGCTTTCAGCGTCCCGCTATTCAACACGACAGAGATCCATGCCGATGCGGCAGTGAAATTTGCCACCAGCTAAAAAACCGACTCTTTTTATGAAAGCCAACCTCTCCTGGATTATGGCCATGTTTGGAACAGCCCTGGGTGCGGGCATACTGTTCCTTCCCATCACGGCAGGCCTGTCGGGCATCATCGTGCTGCTCGTGGTCATGGCCGTCAGCCTCCCGACGGTATATTTTGCCCACCGCAATATCGGGGTGATGCTCAGCGAAGCAAACGGCAAAGTCGACTACACAGGCGCCGTGAACGAGTTCCTGGGAGCCAGGGCAGGCCAATGGATCAACATTCTTTTCTTCATCACCCTGTTCCTGTTGCTCATCGTGTATTCGAGCGGACTGAACGACGACATGGGAGAATTCATGGTCGACACAGGGCTCACACCCCGTGACCTTTCACAGAGCCTGTTCCTGAGCCTGTCCATCCTGCTGGTCCTGTTCCTGATGATCCGCATCGGCGAAAAGGTCATGCTGCGTTTCATGGGAATGATCACTTTCCTGCTGGCCGGCCTGCTCCTGGCAGTGTCGATCTACCTTATCCCCCGTTGGGACCTTACCGTGCTTGCAGCGTTATACGGGCCCAGGGTATCATCGGAACATTTCCTCCTCCTGCTGCCCATCTTCATGCTGTCATTTTCCTACTATCCCGCCATGTCGAGCATGGTCATCACGTTTAAGGAAAAAGGATACACGACAAAAGAAGTCCTGCACAGGAGCAACCAGGTTGTCCTGTTCTCCCTGATAATGCTCTTCTTCTTCGTTACTTTTTTCATGATATCCTGCATCCTGGCCCTAGACCCGTCGAGCCTGGAGATGGCCGTGGAGAAAAATCTTTCCGTGCTTACGGTGCTGGCCGAGGGGTCAGCAAGTTCGCCGCTTGCGTATGCCGGTCCGCTCATCAGCCAGCTGGCCCTCATCACCTCTTTCGTCGGTACTTTCCTGGGAGCCAGGGAGAGTGCCCGGGAGCTGTTGAAAGGTGCCCGGGAAAACGCCATCACCAAGCCCCGCGGGTTGTTCAGGGTCATCGCTTTCGACGACCTGATGCTGATCGCCTTCATGCTGGTGATCTGGCTGGTGACCATCCTCCGCCTCCCTATCCTTGACATTCTAGGAGAAATGGTGGCTCCACCCATCGCCTTCTTCCTGTGTATCCTGCCCGTATGGATCACCTACCGCATCGAAAGGCTCAGGGATTTCCGGCGGCCGGCGCTCATCTTCACCTTCTGTGTGGGTTGCCTGATGCTCTTTTCCTATGCTGCCGGGAAGCTGGTATGATGAGGACAGCAGCTATTTGAACCTGATCGCTTTCACAGGCGTGATGCGGGTGATCAGGCCGGAGGCTATCAGCACCCAGACGATACAAAAGGCAAAGGATGCAATATTGAGGCCGATCACCACCGGCCACGAAAGTTCGATGGGGATGGTCGAAACATAATAGGATTCCTCGGGAAGGGGGATCAGGCTGAAGTGCGACTGCAGCAGGCTGAGGCCGATGCCGATAATATTGCCGTAAAACAACCCGGCTCCTATGATATAATAGGCGTTGAAAAGAAAGATCTTTTCGATGCTGTGGTCGGCAGAGCCCAGGGCCTTCAGGGTCCCGATCATGCCGGTCTTTTCGAGGATGAGGATCAGCAGGGCTGAGATCATCGAAAAGCCGGTCACCACAAGCAGGAGCACGATGATCACCACCACGTTCATGTCCTGCAATTCCAGCCAGCTGAAAAGCTGTTCCTCGCTCTGCTTCACCGTTTCCAGCTTAAGGTGGTAGCCAATGAGTGGCTTTAATGTTTTTGCGTATTCGTCGACCCTGTCGAAATCCTCCACCATCACCTCGAATCCGCTCACCATGTCTTCACTCCAGTTGTTGAGGCGCTGGATCGGTCGGATGTCGCAGTAAACATAATGGACATCGAATTCCTGCAGGCCCGATGAATAGATGCCGGCTACGGTGAACTTCCTCCCCCTGGGTTGTTTTTCGCCTTCGGTGACAAAATACATCCGTACATCGTCGCCAACAGTAAATCCAAGCTTGTCGGCCAGAATGGACGACAACAATATCTCCGTCGACCGGGCAGAATCAGCGTATTGCGGAGCCCTTCCCTGTTTGATCCATCCTTGCAGGATCGTCCAGTCATAATCCCTCCCGATGCCTTTGAGGATCACCCCTTCCATCTGGTCGTCCGTCTTGATGATCCCGCCCTTGGTGGCGAACACCTGTATGTGTGCGATCCCTTTCAGGGTGTCGAGATGAGGATAGAACGGCTGGTTCATGAGCACTGGCGTGGATTCGAGCGACTTATTGAAATCGTAGCTCGTGATGATGATGTGTGAGGCAAAGCCCGTGATCTTGTCGCGGATCTCTTTCTGGAAACCCAACAATATTGATGTGGAGAGGATCATGACTGCAAGGCCCAGTGCAATGCTGACAATGGCAATGCGTATAGCAGGCCGGGTAATGTTTTCCTTTCCCTTGCCAAGTATGCGGCTTGCTATGAACAGTTCGAAATTCAAGTTTATGGCCAGTCTGACACGCAAATTTATTAATTTTAAGCCCTGTGCCGATAAACCTTATCCATTAACCGCAAATTATCCGCCATGCCGAGGAATTTCATCCGGGTACTGCCGGCCGCCCTTCTGCTGCTCATGGCCATTCCGTCGTGCCAGCAGATCGCCGGCCCCGTTCATCATGGTTCGGAAAATGTGATGCTCAGCGGGGCTGAACAGATGACGGCTTTCCTGTCGATGCTGGAAGGTGAAAATGTCGGGCTGGTAGCCAATCACAGTTCATTGGTCGGCGGTGTCCACCTGGCCGACACCCTGCTTTCCTGCGGCATTCATGTTGTAAAGGTGTTTGCACCCGAACATGGTTTCCGGGGACTTGCAGGTGCAGGCGAACAACTCGACGACGGCCGCGACCCCCGTACCGGCATCCCGGTCGTATCCCTTTACGGGGAAAAAAAGAAACCTTCTGACGAAGACCGCCATGGTATCGACCTGCTGCTGTTCGACATACAGGATGTGGGCGTTCGCTTCTACACCTATATCTCCACACTGGCCCTTGTAATGGAAGCCGCTGCTGAAAATGGCATTCCACTGCTAGTCCTCGACAGGCCCAATCCCAACGGGTTTTATGTCGACGGGCCCGTGATGGAGCGGGAATATGTCTCTTTCGTGGGACTTCATCCCGTCCCGGTGGTTTACGGCATGACGATCGGCGAATATGCGCTCATGGTCAATGGCGAAGGCTGGCTTCCCGGCGGCCTGCATTGCGACCTGAGCGTGATCCCGCTGAAAGGATACAACAGGGATGAGCTGTACCGACTGCCGGTGAAACCATCACCAAACCTGCCCGGCTGGCAGGCCGTTTACCTCTACCCGTCGCTCTGCCTCTTCGAGGGCACCGTGGTCAGCGTGGGCAGGGGTACCGACTTCCCTTTCACGGTTTACGGCCATCCCGGGCTGCACAGCGGGAGCTTTATGTTCACGCCTCAGCCCCTGCCATGGGCGAAGCACCCCAAGCTGGAAGGGATAGCGTGCACAGGCCATGATCTGTCGGGCTATGCCGCGAATTACCGCGGGGCGGAAAAGCATTTTAACCTGCAGTGGCTGGTCAGCGCATGGGAAGAGCTGGGCCGCGACAGCGCCTTCTTCAACCCCTATTTCGAGAAGCTGGCCGGCACCGCAAGCCTCAGGCAGCAGATCATAGCGGGCCAGAGTATCGAAGAGATCAGGGCCGGATGGAAACCCGGCATCGAAAGGTTCATGTTGATCAGGGAAAAGTACCTGCTGTACGATGATATCGAACAGGAATGAGCAATAGCGGCCGCAGCCTGCATTCAGGGACCCGGCTGAAACTAGTTCGTCCTTCCCGGATACACCTTCAGTGCCTCGGACAGGCATTTCATGGAAGCCTTCAGGTCGTCGACGTTGAGCACATAGCTGATACGGACCTCATCCTTGCCCCTGCCGGGGGTGGAATAGAATCCGGAAGCAGGAGCGAGCATCACCGTGGCATTGTTATATTCAAAATCTTCGAGCAGCCACTGGCAGAACCTGTCGCAGTCGTCGATGGGCAGCCTGGCTACGACATAGAATGCGCCCTTCGGCACCGGACAATAGGCACCCGTCATGGCGTTGATGGATTCGACCACCACGTCCCTCCTGGCCAGGTATTCTTTGCCTACGGCCTCAAAATAGCTGGCAGGGGTGTCGATGGCAGCCTCGGCGGCCACCTGTCCGAAAGTAGGCGGGCTCAGCCTCGCCTGGGCGAACTTCATCGCCGTGGCCATCACCTCGCTGTTACGTGAGATGATGCAGCCTATCCTGAAGCCACAGGCGCTGTATCGCTTGCTCACCGAGTCGATCATGATCACGTTGTCTTCGATACCTTCGAGGTACATGGCCGAATAATGCTTGTGTCCGTCATAGCAGAACTCGCGGTATACTTCGTCGGTGATCAGGAAGAGATCATGCTTCTTCACGATGTCGCGCAACACCTCCAGCTCCTCCTTCGAATAAAGGTATCCGGTCGGATTGTTTGGGTTGCAGATCATGCTGGCCCTTGTCCTGGGCGTGATGGCCTTCTCGAATTCTGCGATGGGCGGCAGGGCAAAGCCTGAGGCGATATCGGAAAATATGGGCACCACCTTAACCCCTGCATTGATGGCAAAGCCATTGTAGTTGGCATAGAAAGGCTCGGGGATGATGATCTCGTCGTCGGTGTCGAGGCAGGAGTTCATGGCAAAAAGGATGGCCTCTGAGGCGCCTGCCCCTACGATGATCTGGTCGGGGGTAAGCGCTATGTTGTAACGGCGGTAATATTCGCACAGCTTTTCACGGTATGATAGGATGCCGGCAGAATGGCTGTATGCCACCACCTTCTGATCAAAATTACGGATGGCGTCGAGCGCCAGCTTTGGGGTTTCAATGTCGGGCTGGCCGATGTTGAGATGGTAGACCCTGCGTCCCTTTTTCTTGGCCGCATCGGCATAAGGCACCAGTTTCCGAATGGGCGATGCTGGCATCTTCTGCCCTTTTTTAGAGATCCTTGGCATGGCTTCTTGAATTGGGTAACAAAAAAACCCCGCCTTGGCGGGGATAAATATCTTAATTATTGATCGGAGTAGCCCCGGTGCTGGTTTCCTTTTCAGGCATAACCTCCGACGGCGTGGTAACCACCTTGCCCTTGATCTGGAGCTTTACAGGGCTGTTTGAGGCATTGCTGTATACGGTAACC
>CAZHYA010000027.1:0-9653 GCA_964536525.1 uncultured Bacteroidales bacterium
ATAAGCCCAGGCCGGTGCCCATCTCTTCCTTCTTGGTGGTGAAAAAGGGATCGAAGATATTGCCGATGATGCTGTCGGGGATGCCGGTGCCATTGTCGTATATGATGATGCCGCAGCTTTTGCGATTGGCAAAGGTGTTGATCTTGATCATCTTACGATAGTCCTCTCCTTCAGCCTTCTCCTTTTCAAATACGGCATACCGGGCATTCGAGAGGAGGTTCAGGATCACCTGCTCGAGCTTGTATTTGTTGCCCAGGGTCGTATCGGGCTTACCGGTGAATTTTACCTGCAGGTCGATGCCCTTGTTCTCATACTGTTTGGAAATGAGCGACAAGGCATTATGCACCACTTCGCTCATCGAGACGGGCTCGATCAGGGCGTTTTGCTGATCACGGGAAAAGACCCTCACATGCTCGATGATGTTCCTGATCCTGTCAATATCCCTGAAAAGGGAGTCGGTCTTGCGCCGGGCATATTCCTCCGTGATCTCGCCCGATTGCAGTTTGATCAGCAGGTTGTCGAGCCCCATGGCGATGCTGCCAAGGGGCTGGTTGATCTCGTGTGCCATGCCGGCGGCAAGCTCTCCGAGCGATTCCAGTTTCGACTTCTGTATGAGTAACTCCTGTTGTTTCCTGATCTTTTCAAGCTCTTCCTGTACACGCTGCTCAAGGTTGCGGTTCAGCTTTTTCAGCTCTTCGGCAGTCCTTTTCCTGTCGGTGATATCCGAAACGAACGTCATCACTGCGGTTTCCCCTTCCCAGGTGATCACCGTCGATTTGATCTCGAACCATCTCAACTGTTTTTTCCTGTCGATGAACTTGATGTCGTAACGGTCGGGCACGTTTTCGCCACGAAGCCTTTTCATGTGGTTCTCCATGATCAGGTCCTTGTAGTCGATATGCATAAAATCGCTGAATGGCCTGCCAATGATGTTTTTGGGCATATAACCCGTCATCTCGTAGATCGTGGGGTTGATGAAACGCACGATACCGTCGACGGTGAGGATGATGCCGTCGTTGGCATTCTCGAAGACCTGCCTGTATTTCTCTTCGCTTTCGCGCAGCAGGGATTCAATGTTTTTCCTGTCGGATATCTCCTTGATCAGGTCTTTTGTACGCTCCTGTATGCGGCTCTCGAGCTCATTGTTGAGTTTGAGCAATTCGATGTCGACCCTTTTGCGGTGGATGGCAGCACCGATAATGTCGGCGGCAGTACCCAGGGCATTGAGCTCTGCCTCATTCCACTCTCTGGGCTTGCAGCACTCATCAAGGCCGATGAAACCCCACCAGTTGTTGTTCACAAAGATGGGCATGATCACGATCGACACCAGTCCCAGGGTCTCAAGCATCTTTCGTTCCGCCCGCGGAAATTCACCGATGTTGCCGTAAACGGGCTTGCCCTGGCCCAGCATTTTTACCCACCTGCTGAAGCCATCTTTGTAGTAGATCTCTTTCAGCATGCTCCCGTCAACATTATCTTCCAGTTCAGGCGCAAGCCAGTCGAAAAGCAGGCTGGTATAGATCTGCTTTCTGTTGTCCTCGAAATTTTCGAAAATGTATACCCGGCTCACCCCTGTGGATTCACCCAGGCGTTTCAAAACATCGGCGATGCTGTGTGTGGTGTAATTGTATTTGAAAAATAACTCTGAAGCATAGTTCACCGCCCTGAGTATGGCATCGCTGCGCTGGAGGGCATCTTCGGCCTCCTGCCGGCGCTTCATCTGGTCCTCCATGGTCTTCTCGAAGAGGATCTCCCTGCCGAGCTCCCTGACCTGGGCTTCAAGTTCGGCATGCTCTACAGGCTTGAGGAGGTACCCTCTGACCCTGTGCTTGATGGCATGCAGGAAATTCTCCCTGGCATCGTGCGCCGTCATGATGATGATCCGTGTGTCGTGGCCTGCCTTCCTGATCTCAGCGATCATTTCAAGGCCATTCATTTCAGGCATGTTGAGGTCGGTAAGCAAGCCCGCTCCTGCCGTTGTCGGCTGTATGAAAATCCTTGACAATCTCTTTCAGTACCGCGGAGTATTCCTTCCTGATGGAAGCTTTATCCTCAGCATAGAGTAATGATATGGGTAATTTTTTCTTTTTTGTGGCCATGATGTATGCACGGCAATGCGCTTTGCCTTATTGATATGGCTAAATTAGTAAATATATTCAAGTCCTTTCTTTTTCACGGGCTGAACAATATGATCGTTGCCACGTTATTTGGGTGTAACATAACTTTTGGATATGAGCAGCAAACAACGCTATGGCCGGGACAGGGAATACCTGGCCGGTGCATTGCATGAGCAGGACGTAAAGCCTGATCCGCTTGAGCAGTTCCTGATCTGGCTCGACGACGCCATGCGGTCGGGCATGCCCGACCCAACGGCCATGGCCCTGGCCACTGCCGATGCCGAGGGCCGTCCTTCCGTCAGGATGGTACTTATGAAAGATGCCGGCGTGGAGGGCATTACGTTTTTCAGCAACTACCGGAGCAAAAAGGGCATGGACCTGACGGTGAACCCGCAAGCTGCCATAGTGTTTTTCTGGCCGGCCCTCGACAGGCAGGTGAGGGTTGAAGGGCGTGTTGAAAAGACCAGTAAGGCAGTTTCCGACGCGTTTTTTGAATCCCGCCCCCGCGGCAGCAAGCTGGCCTCGGTCATCTCACCCCAGAGTGCCGCCATCCCCGGAAGGGAATATCTGGAAGAGAAATTTAACGTGATGGCCGGCAATGACATTGATCCCGTCCGGCCCGATCATTGGGGCGGCTATATCCTCAAACCCGAAATATACGAATTCTGGCAGGGAAGAGCCAACAGGATGAATGACCGTATCCAGTATGTTCAGGATGGCGGAGTGTGGAAAATCAGAAGGCTGGCTCCCTGACACACTGAGGCTTTATCCCTGATGCCATTTAGCTTACCAGATGGCGTAGCTGACACTCAGCTTGACCTTGCTGCCCGGGTCAAGCCTGGTGAAATACTGGTCGGCGGCTTCGTATGATCTGAATACCGCTTCTTCCATGTCGTTCAGGATATTTTCCACCTTGAGACCCAGCTGCATGCGCTGGTCTTTTCCGAATTTTTTTGATGAGTTGAAATTCAGGCTGTGGAATGACTTTGAATAGATGTCGGGCCTGTCGACGATCCCGGCATACAGCAGGGTAGGTCCCTGTACATTGTAATACAGCCCTGCCTCGAATCCCTTGCAGAATCCTCTTTCGCCTCCTTCATAGGCAATACCGCTGTTGACGATATAAGGTGCCTGACCGGCCATCACCCTGTATTCGTCGATGCTTTGTCCGGTACGTGCATTCTCTGCCCTCGACTCATATTCGGTCTTGCTCAGCCTGATCTGTGAGCTGGCATAGGTGAAGTTGAACTGCAGGCTGACCCTTCTCAGCGACTGCGCGATGGTACCCATATTCAGACGGAATTCGGCTTCGCCACCTGCCACCTGCCCGTCGCCGACATTACGCGGCTGGAAGGCGCCTGCCAGGGTGGCATACTGGACGATCTCGATAGGATTGTTGAACTTCTTGTAAAAGCCGCTAAGTGAGAACATCTGTCCTTCTTTTGCATACAATTCCCAGCGTAGGTCGATGTTATGGATGTCGGTGCTCACCAGGTTCCCATCCCAGTATTCGACACCGGCAATGTCGTTGGCATCGCGGAAAAGGCCTCCGATGAAGGTACGGCCCGTGATGGGATCGTAGATCTCGGCATAGGAGAGTTCCTTGAACGACGGCCTGGCGATCGTCCTGGAATAGGAGAACCGCAGGTTCTGGTCTTTGGTGATGCTGTAAATGAGGTTAAGGGCGGGAAAGAGGCTGAGGTCGTCGAGCACAACATCGTTATCGAGCACATTATTCCCAAGCTGGTCCTGCCCGGTATAGCGCTGCACATAGTTTTCGACCCGCAGGCCCAGGGTGGCCCTGAGTTTGGAGAAAAATCCCAGCTCGGCGGAGACATAGGCAGCCGCGCTGCTCACACTGGCATTGTACTGGTTGGGATTGGTGGGCACGAAGCGGGCTTCGTAGGTGGTCCCGCTGCTGACATTGCCTTCGCGCGGCCAGAGGTTCTCAGGGTACATCAGCTCGTCGGGATTGCCCGTAAGGGGCACGTTGCGGATGTTGAGGGCAAAATTGCGAATGGCATAGTCGCGTTCCTTGTAGGTATAGGCACCACCGACCTGAAGTTTTGCCGGATCGCCCATAAAATCGAATTTCTTGGTGCTATGCAGCACGGAAGCCGCATTGATCTCTTCAAGGTTGCGCCATATCCTTTCCGGGAATCCCACTTCGGTGCCGATGGAATAAGTGCCGTCGCGGTCTTCATATCTCGTGAAACGGATGTCGGGGTCTTCTATCTTCGAAAGGGTGGGGGAAAGTTTCCACTCAACTTCCCAACGGCGTACGGGAAAGTTATGGGCACCGGTAAGGATGAGGTTGCTCAGCGAACGCTGGCTGTATTCCAGGTTGTGCTGGAAGCCGTAAAAGATCGATCCCTGGTCGGAACCCTTGTAATCGAAGATGCCGGCCTTGCTCTCGCCATTCTGGAGATGCAATGCGCTTAGGCTGTATTTCGATTTCTTCGTTTTAATGGCGATGCCGGCGAGGCCGCTGACCAGCACATCGTTCACACCGTAATCCCCCTTCTGAAATTCACGCACTTCCATCTCTGTGATATTCGGGTCGGCAGACAAGCCGTAACGCCCAAACTCTGCATCCTGGTAAAATTTCGTGTTGTTCTTGTACGAGAAAGCGAAATTATATCCAAGGGTATATTTTTCTTTCGGCGTTTGGTTACCAATTGAGAAGCCCAGGTCGAAGTCCATAAAGCTCTGCTGCTTCATGGCCGACAGGGTTGGATCGAAACTGCCCAGGATTTCACGGTAACGGGCTGCTTTTTCCCCATTTGGATTTCCAACCACCTCCGAGACGAAGGGTATATTGGAGGTGGCCGGGATATCCCGCGTCCCGTCATCGAAGCCCAACCAGTCGGTACTTCCCCCACGATAGGTGAGGTAGTCCTTATTGAGATGCATGGCCGGGTTGTAGCCCAGCCCGACAGAAACCTTCGAAGTCCTCTCCTCCGGAAAATCCTTGGTGGTAATGTCGATCACGCCTCCCGTGAAGTCGGCCGGGAGGTCGGCGCTGAACGATTTATGGACGATGATGTTGTCGATGATGTTGGTGGGAAAGATGTCCATCTGGATGGTGTTGCGGTCGGGATCCAGTCCCGGAATATCCACACTGTTGAGGATGGTTTTGGTATATCGGTCGCCCAATCCTCTCACATATACGTATTTCCCTCCCTCCACAGATACGCCCGTCACACGCTTCATGGACGAGGCTGCATCAGAATCGCCGATCTTTCTCAGATTACCCGCCGAGATGCCGTCGAGCAGGTTGGCCGATTTTCTTTTGATGGTGAACAGGGCTGTTTCGGTGTTGCGTATGGCCTGCGCGGTGACGACAACTTCCGACAGTTCAAAGGTTGCCTCCTTCAGGGCGATATCATCGAGCAGGGTCACCTCCCCGGGTTTGACCTCTATGTCCTTGACGACCAGCGTCTCATACGAGATGTAGGAGAAGCTTAGTTCATAGGTTCCTGCTGTTATGCTGAGGTTGAACTTGCCGTCGAGGTCTGTCGTGGTGCCGGTGGTCGTTCCGGCAACATATGCCGCAACGCCGGGAAGGGATTCGCCATTTACCGCATCAAATACCGATCCCCTGATGAAGCCGTCCTGGGCGAACAGGGCCGGGATGCAGAGGATCAATGCCATTATTGTGGAAAGGGTCTTTAGGCGCATTTCTTATATTTAAAGGACTTTATAAACTACAATAAAACCCGCAGGCACGGTTGTCCTGCGAGTTTTATCATTTGAAAGAAAACCTGATCAATTATTTGAAGTCGTTCAGGGCACCTGAAACAGCAGCCCATGACCAACCCTGAAATTTCGATACGTCGGCGCCAACGGTATTGCTTCCGGAAGCCACCGTGGTCACAAATGCATCGCTGCCATCCGTAAAAAAGTCGGTGACGACAAATCCGTCGGGAATGGTAGCCTGCAGGTTACCGGCAGTAAGCCCGGTGGGGTTAAGGTCGAAGTCCTGACCCTCGGCAATTCCGAAGAAATAAATGTTTGTCATTTCAACAATGGAGTTGTCGTCGAGGTCGACGAGGCCGTCGGCATCACCTGCATAAACGGTGCCGTTCTTGAGGATATGGCCTGCTTCCATTGCTCCTTCGGGGCCATCAAGTTCAAAGCATTCGTCGCCGGGGTTTACCACGATGAAGTTGTCGAGGGTGCCGGCCCACGACTGGTCGGTGTCAATGGCATCGTCGCCCGTGTTCCAGACGATGGCGTTCTTCACGTTGACTGTGCCGCCAAACCATTCGATCCCGTCATCCTGGTTGCTGACAATTTCAACATACTCAATGATGGTTCCTGAGCCAACGCCACCGAGTGTGAGGCCGTTGATCTCATTGCCTTCACCAATGTTGGCGCCTCCATGACGAATGGATACGTAGCGGATCACACCCGAGTTGTCGCCGGGAACGTCGCCACCGTAAAGACCGTTTTGGTCTGAGGGGGGGATCCCTTCGATCTGCATTGAAGGTGCGTCGGCAGAGATAGGGGCATTACCAAGGACCAGCAGTCCGCCCCACAGGCCGTTAAGGTCGGGGTCGAGGTTCGGACTGGCAACCTGGCCGGGCATGATCTCGTCTGCAATAGAAGTGAAGATGATCGGCTGAGTGGCTGTACCCTCAGCAAGGAGTGTGGCACCACGGGCAACGAGCAGGGCTGTGGCATTGGCACCCGTGCCGGCTTCACCCTTGATGATCACACCGGGCTGGATGGTTAGTGTAGCGCCTTCGGTTACTGCAATGCGACCGCCAAGGATGTATACCTTTCCGGTTTCCCAGGTGGTATTGGATGTAATGTTCGCAGTTACCGTGATGTTGGTTTCGTTGTTGTTCCCACCGTTGTTGTTGTCGTCATCATCGTCTTTCTTACAGGCCGATAACGTGATCATAACGGCAGCAAAGAGAAGTGCTGCATGCTTAAAGTTTACTTTTTTCATGTGAAATTCAGTTTTAAATTGGGATTCAGATTTTGATGCAAAGGAATACCAGCAATCGTAATTGAGTTTTAATTTAACATTAAGCTTATGTTAACAATGTGAAGTATATCGTATGGTGAATTAACAATTCCGTAACATGCATGGCAGGTAATTTCTGAAATGATCGTTTAACGGGAATAGCTGTATCCAACACCCTTGAGGGTGCGTATGCTGTCGAGGCCGATCTTCTCCCTGATCTTGCGGATGTGCACGTCGATGGTACGGTCGCCGACAACCACGTCCGTCCCCCATATGCCGCGAAGGATCTCCTCGCGTGTAAATACTTTGTTGGGTTTGGATGTGAGCATCAACAGCATCTCAAATTCTTTTTTCGGCAGATATATTTCACGTCCGTCCTTCATCACAAGGTAACGCTCCCTGTCGATGGTGAAATCCTTCATCTGAACCGACTGGCTGCCATACTCAATGCTGTTATTTAGTCTGCGGAAGAGTGCCTTGATGCGGAAAAGCAGCACTGACGGGCGTATCGGCTTTTTGATATAGTCATCTGCACCAGCCTCAAAGCCTGCGATCTGTGTATAATCCTCACCGCGGGCGCTGAACATGGCGATGATCACATCCTGTAATTCGGGGACCGCCCTGATGGCCTGGCAGGTCTCAATGCCATCCATACCTGGCATCATCACATCAAGGATGATGAGACCTGGCAGGGTTTGCTTTGCCAGGGTGATGGCTTCTTCGCCATTGCTGCTGGTAATTACCTTGTAACCTGCCTTGCGGAGGTTATAACCGAGGAATTCAAGGATATCCCTTTCGTCATCAACAAGCAATATGGTATTTTCACTGAGGTTCATGTGCGGCTCCGGTATGGATGAAATAAGCCGCAAAATTGTGGATGAAGCCTTAAGTAAATATGAAATGTGTGTTAATATTTCATTAATTCGCACGGAGTGATGGCGAAAGATACGACATGCATGACCACATACCTTTGGATTACTGGTGCTGTGGCCGCAGCAGGTCGTTCACGGTCTTCACGGGGTTGAAGGTCTCGATGGGCACTTCCACGAAAACCGTGATCCAGTGCGCCATGGCCCCGTTCCAGAGTCCGGGCAGCTCCTGTGCCTTGAGTTCCCTGCCATCTTTCGACTTGATGGAGATAAAACCGGTCTGGGGATCGATGAAGCGGTGAAGATCGTATTTCCTGCCATAATGGTCTTTGATGCTGCACACCAGGTCGACGGGATTGAAATGCGTGGAGGCTTTGAGTATTTCCACCTGTTGAGGGTTGTCCATGTCGATTTGCGATGATTCCACGATCTGAAGGCCGGTATTGCCGTCACTGCCGGTCACCCAGAAAGGGCCACCCCCCGGCTCACCTTCATTCTTCACCATGCCGCACACCCTGATAGGGCGGTCGAGCATTGATTTCAGGTATGCGGTTTTTTCCTCCGGTTCCATATGGCTGAATCCGCCAGGGAACCTGATGTTCATATGATTTGTCATGAGGTCAGTGATCTCCATGAGCCTGTCCTCGTTGGCGGTTCCATCTTCCAGTTCCTTCAGGTAGGCGGACGACCATTCCTTCAGTTCGATGAGCAAGCCGCCCAGCACCTTCTTGTAGATGTAGGTAGGCTGTTTGAGCCTGTCGGGGACCACATTGTCGATATTCTTGATGAACACGATATCGGCATCGAGGTCGTTGAGGTTTTCGATCAGCGCCCCGTGTCCGCCCGGCCTGAATACGATGCGGCCGTCGCCGTCCCTGAAGGGAGTGTTGTCCATGCCGACGGCGATGGTATCCGTGGATGGTTTCTGTACCGAATATGTGATGTTGAAGCGCGTACCCGTTGCGCTGCCGATCCTTTCGGAGGCCGTTTGCGCTTTTTCCCTGAAGCGGTCGAGGTGTTCTGGCGATACGGTGAAGTGCAGGTGTGCCGTACCCCTGCTGTCGCGGCTGTATTCGATGCTTTCGGCCATATGCTCCTCGATGGGGGTGCGTGGGCCGTCAGGGTAGGTGTGGAAATCGAGCAGGCCCTTAGGCAGGTTGGCATATCCCAATCCTTCATCTTCCAGGAGGCCGGCGATCACCCTTCGGTAATCCCCATCGGCGATCAGGCTGTCGATATCATACCCGTCACCCGCAAGGACGCTTTTCAGGGCCGGGAAAAAAGCAAAGGCCCTGATGTTTTCAATGAACTGCATCACGGCCTTACCGGCTTCGGCCTGCTCGTCGTCGAGGTAAGCATGCAGGTCCTTGAACATGCGGCTGGCAGCCCCGGAAGCAGGCACCATTTTGGTGATGTCGTACTCCATAGCCTTCCCGTTGAACTGCCTCTCATACCTGCTCACCCCGGCATCGTCAAGCACCATGATGCCGTTTCCGGGTGTGGCCGGGGCAGTGAGCAGGGCAAACGGAAAGCCTTCGCGGAAATGGGCGATCTGCTTTTCGATCGTTTCAGGACTGATGCCTTTTTTCTTAAACTGTTGCAGGTCGGATGCTGTGATCATGGCTTGCGGGTTTGGGGTAGATGCTGCAAAGTTAAGAAAATCAGGAGCAATGAATGCCGAAACTGAGCGTA
>CAZHYA010000027.1:9663-14518 GCA_964536525.1 uncultured Bacteroidales bacterium
GCTTTAGAACAGAGATTGGTAGCTATGGAAAAGATACTCAAGGAATATTAAGGGATCATGAGTTTATGAAAATAGAGCAAGTTGTTTTATGCCATTCTGATAAAGAAGAGTCAGTTAGCTTGCATGAAGAAATTACTAGAAACGCAGAAGAAATATTGCAAGGCGCAAAGTTAAGAAATTCAGGAGCAATGAATGCCGAAACTGAGCGTAATTAACGTTAAAATAATGCAGCGTTCAACGGGCAGCTCGAGGGGTCGAGGTGTAAGGATATTTTTTTGGATGAACTTTAACCGGTAATATTTTTTATTGTAAAAAGATTTGTATCTTTGCAGCCCGAAATCAGTAATTACACACCCACACCGGCCGCTGCAGAAACGATTTAAGCGGCCCACACCGACACCCACACCCCAATTGCCCAGGTGGCGGAAATGGTAGACGCGCATGGTTGAGGGCCATGTTCTCGCTAGGGAGTGCAAGTTCGATTCTTGTCCTGGGCACTGAAAATTGACAATTCTGTTTTCTGTATTGTCAATTTTAAAAGTTCATTAAAGATTGCCCAAGTGGCGGAATTGGTAGACGCGCTAGTTTCAGGGACTAGTGGCCGTATGGTCGTGAAGGTTCGAGTCCTTTCTTGGGCACAAAAAAGCCGCAGCAATGCGGCTTTTTTTTACCCCCTTTCTTTTTGCAATGCCTTCCCATCTCTTTCTTTTGAATTTCCGGTTTTACTCAGCGCTAAACTGATAATTATTCCTTTAGCAGAATTCTTTGTGTTTGATTTATTATGCTTATTCGCTATATTTGATTTCGCATTACGACTTAAAAGATGACGGATGTTATTTCGTGAACCCATACGTGCACTATTACCCTTGGTCATTTGCATGCTTTCGGTTTTTCCGGGCAATGCCCAGAAAGTTGAATCTTTGTATGTGAATGAACTGAACTCGGGCTGCAACGTGCTGGTGATCACGAACAGGGTGGTTCAGGATACCGGAAAAAGACTGCATTTCCCTAACCAGGTAAGTGAAGATAAAAACCTTCTCCTGCTCAAGGCTGTTTTTTACCGTCCTGATTCACTTCAGGTAAACAGGGTAACCGGGGAAGAATTTTATACTGCTGTAACAGAAACCGAAAATGATTGGGTGCTGTTTATCCATGGCGACAGCAAAACCTTCGAGCAGGCAGTAATGCGTGGATTTGATATTCAATACCTGCACAAGGTAAACGTGATCGTTTTCAGCTGGCCTTCCAGGGATCCGGAACTGGGAGGAGTTAAGAATTTCAAGAATTCAAAACAGCAGGTGGTCGAATCGCTGGACCACTTCATCGCTTTACTGGACTTTATTCAATCCCTGAAAAACGCAGATCCTGATTTTTGGAAGCAACACAGGCTTTCCTGCTTCATTCACAGCCTGGGCAATTACTACCTGGAAAACATGGCCAAACATGGGCCGGTAGCGGACAAAAACGGATTATTCAACAACCTGATCCTTAACGCGGCAGCGGTAAACCAGGATGGTCACCCGGAATGGCTGAAAAAAATTACTATCCAAAACAGGATATACATCACCAGTAACAGGCAGGACTTTAATCTGAAAGGGGTTCGGATATTTACGAAAGACGGAAAACAGCTTGGTGAAAAGGTAAAACACCCCCTGGCAGCAAATGCGCAATACATACAGTTTACACGGGCAGTTGGATTTCGATTTCCTACCGGTACCACCCATACCTATTTCATAGGTAAAATGGCTGATAATAGCATGAATATACGCCGTTTTTACACCGAGATACTGCATGGTAATCCGATAGACCTTGATGATCAGAGTTTATTTAGCAGGCGGAAAGACGGACTGGGATATGATATCAAAAAATAATTCGACTCACTTAAAATTCATGTAGTATGAAGAATTTGAACAATCCTTTCTCATTCATGGCAATGCTGGTCATCTGTGCCATGTTGGGTTCATGCGCTTCTTTTAAACCCGGATATAGGTATATCCATGAGAAACAAAGCGAGGAAGATCCGGTTCTTCTCTTGCGGCAAGCCGAGAAAACGGAATCAACTGCCGGGACCAGGGAGGATGTGGACGCGCTCATTGAAGCCTACATGAAGGTCGAAAAGGCTGACCCGATGAACTATCGTGCCCTCTGGAAAATAGGAAACTACCATATGCTGATGGGGGCGGCCTACGCCGATAAGCGCAGGATAAAAAAACATCATTACAAGGAAGCCGTGAAATACTGTGAGAAAGCCATGTGCACGAATCCGGCTTTCCGGGAGGCCTCTGAAAACGGCGCGAAGGTCACTGACGCCCTGGATTTGCTTACAATTGATCAGCTTGATGCAATGGGCTACTGGTACACTGCAAGGTTTTATTATTTCAGTGAAGCCCTGAAAGGGATGGGAAGACTGATAAATACCCGGATCGTGATTGACAACAATAAAATGATCGAGCGCATCGATGAGCTCGACAGTACCTGGGCAGGAGGCGGGAACTACTTTGCAAGAGGGCTATACTACATAGCCATCCCTGAACGATTTGGGGGAAGCACGGAGCGTTCTGCCAGAGAGTTTGCAACGGCAATTGCAATTGGCCCTGAATACATTGTCAACCGCTGGGGAAGGGCCAAGTACCTTTATGACCTGATAGGTGAAAAGGAAGGTTTTTTGTCAGATACGCAATGGGTGCTGGAGCAGGATCCCCATTCAGCAGGTAATCCATATCCCTGGAATGTCTACTTCCAGAATGATACCAGGAAAATGCTGGAAGAAAGGTAAAATGAATAATCCTGACATAGAACTCCCGAATAGGCCGTCCTATAAATTATCATTCCCGGCAAGGTCTTGCTATTCAAAGGATCATCCGCTGCTTAATTTTATAAAACTTTAATCAAACAAAAGCATGATTCAGGTGTTAGAACGAATATAAAAACATAAATCATGAAACGTACGATCTTTACAATAGCAATATCGCTTGCACTGACAGCTGCAATTGCGCAGGAAAAGCATAATGAACAACCAAAACTGAAGCTAACTTCATTTGGAAGCAGTATAGGGTTCACCGGAACGGTAGTTTCAAATACACTTGGCGACTATAATAGCCTGGCCGGAAATGTAGAAGACAAGGACCTTTTCATAGATGCGGATAAATACCAGGAAAGTAAATATAACTATGGTCTTGGCGGCAATGGCAACCTGAAATTCTACCTGGGACTCACACCGCTGAATAAGGAAACAGGTGAATACCGGATGAACCAGGAACTCAGGCTAAACTTTGGATTTAGTCTCGGTACTCGCAGGACCTTCAGCTATATAAACCGCGATACCTATATGGTTGACAGCTTTATTTCATCCTCGGGTCAAACCGTTTATGCTGACTCAAGTTACTTTACACGCATGAAATACGCTGAGAGTTATTACGATATTAACCTGGGCTTTAGTTATTTATTCAAGACCAACCCGGAACGCAGATTTCACTTCCACACCGGTATTGGACTCGAATACGGACTGGCGCTTCGGTCTTTTGTGAACACTCAGAAATATACTGAGAACGATTTTTATTATTACAACGATTTTAACAAGCCTGAACTTAAGGAACCTGACTATAGCTGGATGAAAAAAGATGACGGCGATGGTATGACCAGCAAGACCACGACGAATATGAATGGCAACCTGATGTTTCTCAGGCCATATATTCCGCTGGGTATCAATTTCAGGATCACCAACAGGACACAATCTTTTTTCAACCAGGTATATCTGTTCATTGAGATCAATCCCGGTATAGAATTCCAGCTCGTTGGAAATGAGAAGACCTATATCAATCCGTACTTTGGAGTGGCCATGCTGGGATTTACCTACCGCTGGTAAGTTTTTAAACATCCTGCTGACTCAGACTATACATTCCTTATTGGTGTTGGGCCGTTTTAACAGGCTAAACAGCTTTTTATTAAGCTAACCATATTGCATCTGATCATTATTTGAATAAGGTTTTTTATATTTTTACTTCCTCAATCGTAAATAATTCAATATCCAACATCCAAAATTTACGCAATATGAAGCTTTTATTGATCAGCAATTCAACCAATTACGGAGAAGAATACCTTGGCTGGCCGAGGCCGTTTATTTCCGAATTCCTTGCCTCCACCGGGGTGAAGAACATCCTGTTCGTTCCCTATGCAGGAGTGGGGCTGTCGCCCGATGGCGATATCAGGGCATCCTACGACCGATACGAGGAAAGGGTAAAGGGCGTTTTCGGGGAGCTCGGGTATAACATCCATTCGATCCACAAGGAGCCAGATCCCGTTCGGGCGGTAAACGGTGCCGAGGCGATTGCAGTGGGAGGGGGGAACACCTTTCACCTGGTGTACATGATGCACAAAACGGGTATCATGGATGCCATCCGCCGGCGCGCCCTCGACGGGATCCCATACATGGGCTGGAGTGCCGGGTCGAATGTGGCCTGCCCTACACTCATGACCACCAACGATATGCCCATCATCGAGCCTGAAAGTTTCAAATGCATGAACCTGGTCCCCTTCCAGATCAATCCCCATTACCTCGATGCCAACCCCGAAGGCCACGGCGGGGAGACCCGCCAGCAGCGCATCGAAGAATTCCTGGTGGTCAACAAGGAAATGGCCGTCGCCGGGCTGCGCGAAAGTTCACTCTTCGAAGTCGACGGGTTTGAACTGAAACTCAAGGGCAGCCGCCCGTTGAGGGTCTTCCGCTTCGGAGAGGAGCCGGAAGAAGTAGAGCAGGGGAGTGATGTGAATTTTTTGATGGAATAGATCAAAGGGTTGCCAACCCTAATAAGGTTGGCCACCCCTTATAATCATCTGATCGGCAGCACCTGTCCAT
>CAZHYA010000028.1:0-1928 GCA_964536525.1 uncultured Bacteroidales bacterium
GCAGACACCAGCCCCAGCGTGGAAAACAGGGCCACCATGCTGCCGCCCAGTGCGGCGCTGCCGCCGGCTTCGCTGAGCAGCTTGGGCAGCCAGGTGAACATGGAGTAGGTGATCAGCGAAGTCATGCCAAACATCAAGGCCATGCCCCAACCGCCGCGTCTTTCGTCATCAGGGTGCCCGTTTCGCTGGTCTCCGTATGCGTATTTCCTACCCAGGGGCCAAAAACGTCCCTCATCCTGTCTTCTATGGGGCCGTAAAGTCTGCCGCTGGCGATCCAGTCGGCATAAACAAGGTCCTGCATACCATAAGGAGTGCTGAACTTAAGGTTATGGCCGATGATGTTCTGCCTGTATCTTGTAAAATACTTTTCCATGTTAGTCGGATTTCGAAATACGGATGAGAGCCACCTCTATGTCGCCGCCTTCAGGATAAATGCTCAGCCAGTTGTTGTCCTCGCTGAACCACCTGTAAAGCCCGCCAATCCTGATGATATAGTCTCTGACCGCGTCCCCTTCGGGCACCTGCAGCACAACGCCGCCGGTCTTCGACCCGTCGCGCCCGAAGTTGACGAGCATCTTGAAATCATGGTCGGTCACATTCTTCGCCTTGATCAGGATGTAGTTTTCTTTTCGCACACTCAACGGCAATGGGTCAAAGCTGAATTTCCTGTCGGTGTTGTCTGGGATGACCTGGGCCAGGGTGTTCACGTCGGTGATGGCGTTGTCGTTGATGATCTGTGTGATGCGACGGATCATCTTCCCGGGGTATTCCTCATCGGGCAGTATGCCGGCGGCAATGCGGTAATTCTCGATAGCGCCGTCGTAGATCTTTTCATTGAAATAATTATCAGCATCGGCGATCACCTTCCTGTATTCGGACTTCAGCGACTCAAGCTCAGCCATATACAGCACCGTGACCTCGTCGAGCCTCGCCCTGGCATGCTGGTCGGAGGGCTTGATGTCGAGGGCTGTCTGGTAGGCCGATTTCGCATTCCGGTAGTTGCCCATGTCGAAGTAGCTGTCGGCCTGTGCGATGGCAGCGTTAAAGGCTTTATCCCTTTCTTCCTCCAGTACTGCAAGCTTCTGGTTGATCTCTGAGATCTTTTCGGCAGGGTAGGGTTCCAGGGGTTTAAGTTCCCTGGCCGCCTGGTATTCATTCAGCGCTTCCAGATAAGATGAACGGTCGAGGAGATCATCGGCTGCGGCGATCGTTTGGGCGTATCTTTCATCGAGCGCCTGCTGCCTGGCGATCTCTTCCAGTATCTCGTTGATCACTGCGATCTTTTCAGCGGGATAGGCTTCGCCGGGCTTTATACCGGAGGCCTTTTCCCATGCAGCTATCGAAGCTTCAAATTCCTGTATTTGCATCAGTGAGTCAGCTTCGCTGATGGCCCTGGCGTACTCCTGTTCGATGGACTGGAGCCTGGCCTGCTCGGCAAGTATGGCATCGATCTCGCTGATCTTCCCGGAGGGATAGGGTTCACCGGCCTTGATACCCAGGGCAGCCGTGAAGGCTTCCCTGGCCTCATGGTAGTTCCTGGCATCCATGGCCGCCTCAGCGGCCCTGATGGCTTCATTGTAGCTGTCTTCCAGTTCCTGGATGCGGGCAAGCTCATCGAGCATCCCGTTCACCTCGGCAAGGCCCTGTGCAGCAACCGGATCTCCTGGCCTGAGCGCCAGTGCCGTTTCATATGATGACCTGGCCTCACGGTATTGTTTGCTGTCGAAATATTGTTTTGCTTCTTCGATGGCGGCGGTATATGCCTGTTCAACTTCCAGCAGTCGGGCCTGCTCCGCCAGGATGCCGCTGACCACCTGTGGACGATGTAGCAACCTGGGGTCGCGCAACAGATCCCACAAGGAGGTGACTGCGCCGGCCTTGGGGTCGAAGGCGCCGAATACGACTCGTTCGAGTCGAGCAGCGACGAT
>CAZHYA010000028.1:1938-3387 GCA_964536525.1 uncultured Bacteroidales bacterium
GGGTATGCCTCCGCGGGTTTCAACTCCAGGGCCCTGTCGTATTCCTGCCTTGCCGCTGCATATTCTTTGTTTGCCAGGTGATTGTCGCCCAGGGCAAGTGCATTGGCATAAGCTTCTTCAAGGGCCTGATTTTGCGCCAATTCTGCCACGATGTTATCAATCTCCTCAATCCTGCCGGCAGGGTAGGGGGCATCTTTCCTGATGGAAAGTGCCCTGTTGTAGGCTTCCCGGGCTTCGGGATATTGTTGCTGCTTAAAATATTCGTCTGCAGTATTCACAGCAGTCATGTATTCCTCCTCCTGCTTTGCCAGATCAGCAAGGATACCATCGATCTCGCTGATCTTCAGTGAAGGGTATTTTTCGCTGGGCTTGATCGCGCTGGCATCGAGGTAAGCGGCCCTGGCTTCTTCGTATTTTTGTTCTTTCAGCAGGGTGTCGGCTAACGCTAAGGCCTGTGCATAGCTTTCTTCGATACCGGCCTGCCGTGCACGTTCCGCAAGGATGGCTTCAATGTCATCGATCTTTTCTTTCGGGTAGACCTCACCGACTTTCAGGCTCCGGGCGCGTTCATAGGCATTCCTTGCTTCGGAGAACTTTTCTTCCTGCATCAGGCTGTCGCCTGAATCAATGGCTTCCTGGTAATCGCTTTCGATCCCTGCAAGCCTTTCCTGTTCATCCAGCAGGCCGCTGATCTCATTGATCTTCTGCCGGGGATATTCTTCATCGCTGAACATCGCAGTGGCTTTGCGGTATTCGGCCAGGGCACCCCTGAGGTTTCCCGCGGCGAAAAGCTGGTCGGCCGTCTTGAGCGTGAGCTGGTAAGTCTCCTTTTCCGCTTTCAGCCGGGAGAGAATGCCGTTGATCTCAGCAATCTTCTGACCCGGGTAGGGCTCTTCAGGGATGAGGTCGTTGGCTTCCACATAGTCGACCTTGGCCTCCTCCCATTCCCTGGCATCAAAGTGTTCATTGCCACGGGCAATGGCGGCAAGGTATGCCTCCCTGGTAGCCTTTTCCCTGCCGAGGATCTCATCGATCATGCTGATCTGGTCGGCAGGATATTTCCGGTCGCTGAAGATCTCCTGCGCCCGGAGATACTGGGTGCGGGCTTCCGCGTAGTCGCCCACATTGAAGAGCTTGTCGGCACCGGCGATCACAGCCTCATATTGCTCGAGCTGGCTCCTGATCTCTGCCAGGATCATGTCGATCTCGTCGATCCTTACCTTGGGGTATTGCTCAAAGGGATTGATATCGATGGCTTTCCGGTATTCTGCCTTCGCAGCCTCATAGTCCTTGCCGGCGAAATGCTTGTCGGCAAGGGTTATCGTATTGGCGTAGGCTTCCTCCTGTGCCTTGCGCAGGGCCATGATCTCACTGATGTTGCCCAGCCTTGCCCTGGCATGTTCCCCCTCGGGCCAGTACCGGAGTGCATCTGAATAGGCAAGCATGGCG
>CAZHYA010000028.1:3397-6562 GCA_964536525.1 uncultured Bacteroidales bacterium
CGAACATGCGGCAAATCTGTTCCGCAGATCGGACAAAGGCGTACGAATCGGCGTCAACTCCTGGGTCAAGCGCTTCGAGTTTGGTGATGAGCTTCGATACGTTGATCTTACTGATGATCTCACGGGGGTAATTCTCGCCGGGAAGGATCTCCAGCGCCTTTTCATAGCTGGCCCTGGCCTCGGCGTATCGCTGGGCGATATACAACTCATCGCCTTCGGTCACGAACTTGTTATAGGCCTCATACTTCCGGAGGAAATCGTTGAGCTCGCTGATCTTGATCTGGGGAAGGGGCTCGTCGGGCATCAGGCGGGCAGCTTCTTCGTAGGCAAGCAGTTCGTTTTCATAATCCTTGCGGGCATGGTACATCGCGGCCTCGCTGATGGCCTTCTCATATCCGGTCTGCTGTGCGGCGATCTCTTCCAGCTTGTTGTCGACATCCTTCAGCTTGTCGGCGGCTTCCTGCCTGCCGGGAAGGAGATCGGACGCTTCTTCATATTTGAGGCGTGCCTCCTGATAGGATTCACTGGCATAGAGGGCATCGCCACGGCTGATAAGTTCGTCGTATTGCTTCCGGTCTTCAGCCTCCCTGGCCATGGCCTCCCTGATGAGGCTGATCTGTTTCCCGGGATATTCCTGCGAAGGCATGACCTTTGCCGCCCCCTCGTAAGCACGGATGGCATTTTCATACGAGCCCTCACCATACAGCTTGTCGGCGTACGAAACCTTCTCATCATAAATACTTTTAAGCTCAAGCTGCTTGCGGAGCAGTTCAATGGATTCTTTCATCCTGTCCTTCGGGTACTGCTGATCGGGCGCCAGCTGTGAAGCGACCTGGTATGAGGCCTTGGCGTTGAGATAGTCGCCTTTGCTGAAATACTCGTCGGCGGATTCGATGGCCTGACGGTATTTCTCATCCCCGGCCTGCGAACGGGCAGGAAGGGAGGAGATGATCATGGCTGCGAAGATCAACAGTTTTATGAGGGTAAGTAACTTCTTGTTCATTGCCGGTATCAATCCTTTTCCACTTGTCTTTTCCAACACTTTAAAACGTCTGATGTTTAATAATATTGCCGTTTTGGAAAGCCTACGACCCGCTGATGATGCCGTCCCTGATCAGGAGCTGACGGTCGGCCATCCCGGCAAGTTCCTGGTTGTGTGTCACTATAACGAAGGTCTGGTCGAATTGGTCACGCAGGCTGAAGAACAGCTTGTGCAACTCGAGCGAGCTTTTGGAGTCGAGGTTGCCCGATGGCTCGTCGGCAAGCACCACTGCCGGATTGTTCACCAGCGCCCTGGCCACGGCAACACGCTGCTGCTCGCCTCCCGACAATGCCGAAGGCTTGTGGTCCATCCTGTCGGCAAGGCCCAGGAAGTCAAGAAGACGGGCAGCCTTCTTTGTGGCCGACTTTTTAGAATCGCCGGCAATGTATGCCGGTATGCACACATTTTCAAGTGCCGTAAATTCGGGAAGGAGATGATGGAACTGAAAAACAAAGCCAATCTCCCTGTTGCGGAAGGCTGAGAGCTTTCGCTCATTCAGCGCAGCCACATCGTTGCCGTTAATGACGATGCGCCCCCTGTCGGCCCTGTCGAGCGTGCCCACGATATGCAACAAGGTGGATTTCCCTGCCCCAGAGGCACCCACAACGGACACGATCTCACCTTTTGCTATGCTGAGGGAGATCCCCTTCAGCACCTCAAGTGAGCCGAAGGCCTTTTGTATGTTTTCAGCAACGATCATAAGCAGCTTTTCCGGGATGCAAAGATAATCTTTTTTCGTGATGGCCGCAGATAGGAGCGCATTGATGTTTCGTGTGCCGGCCGTCGCTGGCGAAGGAAAAACTTCATCTACGCCGGCATGGGCATTTACATAAAAACACTATTTTTGTCGTCATGAAAAATACGACATATGAATTTACATGAATACCAGGGGGAGACCATATTGAAGAAATACGGTGTGGCAGTGCCCCTTGGCTTCGTTGCAGAATCGCCTGAAAATGCGCGTGAGCTGGCCAAAAAGATTTTTGATGAAACAGGAATGGACCGGTTTGCGGTCAAGGCGCAGATCCATGCCGGCGGACGTGGCAAGGGCGGAGGTGTGAAGATCGCCAAATCGTTCGACGAAGTGAAGGAGTATACATCACAGATACTGGGAATGCAACTGGTCACCCCGCAGACCGGCCCCCAGGGCAAGAAGGTCAGGAAGGTGCTCATCGAACAGAATATATATTACCCGGGGGAATCCGAGCCACGGGAATTTTATATGAGCATCCTGCTTAACCGTGACCAGGGCAGGAATATGATCATGTATTCACCGCGGGGCGGGATGAACATTGAACAGGTAGCTGAGGAAACCCCTGACCAGATCTTTACCGAGATCATCGATCCCAGGGTAGGCCTCCAGGGGTTCCAGTGCAGAAAGATCGCTTTCAACCTCGGCCTGTCGGGCGATGCCTTCAAAAATATGGTCAGGTTTGTCGGGGCATTGTATAACGCCTATACAGGCAGCGATGCTTCACTCTTCGAGATCAATCCGGTGATGAAAACGAGCGATAACAAGATATTTGCCGCCGACTCGAAGGTGGTGATCGACAATAATGCCCTTTTCCGCCATCCCGATATTGAAGAGATGCGCGATATCCACGAGGAAGATCCCATAGAGGTTGAAGCGAGCAAGTATGACCTCAGCTATGTGAAACTCGATGGCAATGTGGGCTGTATGGTCAACGGGGCCGGCCTGGCCATGGCCACCATGGACATCATCAAGCTGTCGGGGGCAAGCCCCGCCAATTTCCTTGATGTGGGATGCACAGCCAGCGCCAAAAGATCCCAAGGTGGAAGCGATCCTCGTAAACATTTTCGGAGGGATCGTCCGTTGCGACAGGGTGGCACAGGGGGTGGTGGATGCCTACAACAATATAGGGGAGATCAAGGTACCGATCATCGTACGACTTCAGGGTACCAATGCCGAAGAGGGCAAGGAACTCATCGACAATTCAGGGCTGAAGGTGGTTTCGGCAATTTTGCTTGAAGATGCCGCACGCCTGGTCACTGAAGTGCTGAAAGGCTGAAAGGACAACGATCCGTGGGGGCTGTCTCAAAAGTCTTTGTGAAACTTAGTGTCGCCCTTTGTGATCTTTGTGGTTAATTTTAATTCATTGAAC
>CAZHYA010000028.1:6572-14458 GCA_964536525.1 uncultured Bacteroidales bacterium
CTCTACGGGGCTCCAGCGTTTTATTAATACTGTAGCCTTAACTTCGATGCAAGGGGATTCCTTGCCCGATTACCCGGGGTCGAAATTCGAAAGAGGGACTGTCTCAAAAGTCTTTGTGAAACTTCTATGTTGAAAAACAAGTTTTCGGCCTAAAATTCTATATTTTTCTTTAAACAACCTTTTAATTAATCTTCTATCAGCGGTCCTTGATTTGCCGCAATGTATTTTTTACATTAAAAGGATGAGGACGTAATCTTAGTGAAGCGGTCTTTCCCTAAACTGGGTGCTGCAATCACAAAATACCGTTTGCTCCTCATTCCAAATTTCATAGGTTTATAAAGATATTTTAGTTGATTATTTTACAACTCCCAAGACATACTCTTGCTGTTTTGTGAGTACAAATCGTATTCTGCTGAGCATTTTCCTAGCAATCCTTATTATCGCTTTGTTCTTCGGCATTGTTTTAGTCAATTCATTAAACTTTAACATTAATGCCGGGTCTTTTCTTATAGCCTCCCAAGAAGCCTCTATCATCATTATCTTAAGTTCCTTCCTTCCTCGTTTTATCATTTTCCCCGTTTGCATTTTATCTCCTGATCCGTGCATCTTTGGGATTAGCCCAATATAACTACAAAGTTCATCTATTCTTTTAAATCGGTTGATGTTTCCTACTTGTACTAAGAAAGTTATAGCAGTTATAATACCTATGCCTGGGATACCAATCAAAAGCTTATAATTATCCTTGTAAGTAGCATTTTGTGATAAATCCCTTACTTGCCTGTTAATCAATAATAATTCTTTTCGCTGAAGTTCCCCTATACGTATATAATTATCAATTGTGCGTCTTAAATTTGCTGACTCTAGGCAAAGATCTTTTAGCCAGTTGATATAAGTTTTAGACCAATGTCTGGTTTGGGCTGCAGAGAATTGATCAGGAATACTAACTCCAAATTGCAAGAGTAAAGATTTTACCCTGTTTTTTGTACGTGCAATGTCTTTGACCAATCTAAATCTCTGACGCACCAAGGCACGATCAGCTTCCAAGTGTGGGTCTGGGATATGGATCGCTTCAAATTCATTGCTTCTAAGTGCTCTGGCTAGCTTGCGACTGTCAGCTTTATCAGTCTTTTGAAGCTTTTCTTTTTGACTGGTTGGTACATCCGCAGGATGGACTACCATACAATTAATTCCTAATTCATTTAATCTCCGACATGTCTTAAAACCACTGAAACCAGCTTCATAAACTGCATGATAGTTACCCCCGGGAAAGTGCTTCTTTAAATATGATGCCAGTAATTCAGGGTCCGGATTTTGACTCATGGTCTTATGCTCGTATTGCTCTCCCAATATTGTTACCTTCCAACTCTTTTTGTGATAATCAATCCCTATATAAAATGATTGACCGCTAAATAAATTCTTAGTAAATTGCACCTGCATAAGCTTTGTTTTTATAATTGTTAATAGAGGTATATCAGCAATTAATATAAGAATTTTAGCTTATGCTTTTTTCAAACATAATACCTTAGTGTCGTCCTTTGTGATCTTTGTGGTTAATTTTAATTCATTGAACCACAAAGGTTCACAAAGTATTGTCAAAGGCACGCAAAGTAATTCAGACAGTATAATTTCCATCTTTTAACTTTTGAGGCAGGCTCGTTTTTTTTATTTGCCATGCTGGTGCAATGTGTGGAAAAGCCCTCATGCCTTGCTGGCAAATTCGTAACCTGCCTTCAGGGCTTCGATGTTGAGTTGTACCATCTCTTCACCCTTTTTCCTGAAGATCTTGTCGATGGCTTTGTGAAAAGGCCTGATGTCCATCCCGATAAAGGGGAGGGCGGCCCCAAGGATCACCATGTTGGCAGCACGCTTGTTTCCAAGGTCTTTGGCGATATTATCGGCATCGATGATGATGTGCCTGGGAAGTATCCTGATCTCTTCCAATATCTCATCAATATCCGGGTAGTTCTTGATGTTGATGTATGGCGTGCTGTTGGTGATCAGCCAGCCTCCTTCGGCAAGCATCGGCACATATCGCAAAGCTTCCATCGGTTCAACGGCAATGATCATATCGGCCTGCCCTTTGGGAATAAGGTCTGAAGCAACGGGCTTGTCCGACAGCCTCAGATTGGATTGCACATCGCCACCACGCTGGCTCATGCCATGCACCTCGGCCTGCTTGAGGTACAGGCCTTCGCTCATGGCAGCGGTTCCGATGATGGCCGCGATGGAAAGGATCCCTTGTCCGCCGACCCCTGCAAGGATGATGTCTTTCTTCATGTTTACGATTGAATTGCCGGTTTAACTTTTTTCTTTTCAGATCTTATGCGCTTGGCCAGGGTCTGTAGGCATTCCCGTCGGGGGATGATGACCGAAACACCCTTGTATTCAAGCTCTTTTTTGATGACCGCCATGTTTTCATCATGGTTTTTCTGGATGGGGTTGATCACATGGAGATGATCTTCCTCCACGCCCAATCCCAGGCAGATGCTTTCAAGCCTGCTTTTGGCATTCGACCGTTGTCCGCCGGTCATGGCCGTGGTTTCATTGTCGAGGATCATCACGGTGATGGGTGTCTTGCTGATCACCGCGTCAAGAAGGCCCGTCATGCCCGAATGTGTGAAGGTGGAGTCGCCGATCACGGCCACGGCAGGAACGAGCCCTGTATCCGCGGCACCCTTGGCCATGGTGATGGATGCGCCCATGTCGACACAGGTATTTATCGCGTTGAAAGGTTCAAGCGCACCGAGGGTGTAACAGCCGATATCGGAAAATACCCTTCCCATGGCATACCTTTCGAGGGCTTCGTTGAGTGCGTTGTAGGAATAGATATGCGGACAGCCCTTGCACAGCGAAGGTGGCCTTGCAACGATATTTTTGGAAGGTTCACGGCCCTCAAATACCGAGATGCCGAAGGCCCTGGCCACGATCCCTGGATTCAGCTCGCCATCCCTGGAGATGGTGCCATCGAGGCGGCCATGGACCGGCTTACCATTGTTCATGAATCCACGTAAGGATTCCTCCACGAGAGGATAGCCTTCTTCGAGGACAAGGAGTTCATCACATTCCTCATATATTCTTTCAACAGATTTCCTGGGAAGGGGGTATTGCCCGACCTTCAGCACCGGGTGAGGCACCTTATGATCCGAAAAGTTTTCAACAAGGTAATTATACGCGATTCCACAGGCAATAATACCTAGTTTCTTGTCGTCCCCGTCGATGTATCTGTTAAATTCCGACCCTTCCGATTCCCTGATAAAAGCTTCCTGCGATCCCAGCAGCATCTTGTACCTGCGTCGGGCATTCCCGGGCAGCAGGATGAACTGGTTGAGGGTCTTTGGCATTTTGAGTTCATTCTGCGGCTTCATTTCTTTTCTTGTCACCCCGGCACGGGAATGAGCCAGGCGGGTGGTGATCCGCAGCATTACAGGGATCTCAAATTTTTCAGACAGCCCGTAGGCATAATGTACCATGTCGTAGGCTTCCTGCTGATTTGCCGGCTCAAGCATGGGGATCATGGCAAAGTTGCCGAAAAATCGTGAGTCCTGTTCGTTTTGCGAAGAATGCATCGACGGGTCGTCGGCAGCCACGACCACCAGGCCTCCGTTGGCCCCTGTGATGGCCGCATTGATAAAGGCATCGGCAGCCACATTGAGCCCCACATGCTTCATGCAGGTCATGCCGCGCCTGCCGATATATGATACGCCCAGTGCAGCCTCCATGGCCGTTTTCTCGTTCGACGTCCAGCTGGCAAACACTTTGCCTTCTTTGGCTTCCTTCGACTGAAGGACATATTCGGTGATCTCGGTGGATGGGGTCCCGGGATAGGCATAGATGCCTGATATGCCGGCATCGATAGCAGCCTGCGCGATGGCTTCGTCCCCAAGTAACGGTAAATTGTCCATATAAGATGAGGTTCCTTGTTGAATTGTATACGAGCAGCCACAAATCTAAAGAATTCTGGCGTATTAACAGCCTGTTGATAACTTCCGGAGATAATTTATACTAATTATAATTAAATTTGAATCAACTCAAATCTATGAATTTCCTTGCACATGCATCCCTGTCGGGAAGTGATGATGATATGCTCGTAGGCAATTTTATTGCCGATGCTGTCAAAGGTAATCACCTGGATCGTTTCAGCGAAGGGATCCGGAAAGGGATTATGCTTCACCGTGAGATAGACAGCTTTACCGACAGGCACCCGGTATTCATCAGGAGCATGGAACGTTTGCAGCCTGATTACGGAAGGTATTCGGGGGTGATCGTCGATATCTATTACGACCATTTCCTTGCCCTCAAATATGATCGCTTCTTCGAAGAGGAACTCTCCGAGTTCGCCCTGCATGTTTATGGTCTCATGCTAAAGAATTACGCCTTGCTGCCGGCCAAATCAAAACGGATCCTTCCGTATATGATCATCCACAACTGGCTGGTGGGTTATGCCAACTTCACCGACCTGCAGTGGGTATTCAACGGCATGTCGCGCAGGAGCATGCGTTATAATTCGCGCATGGAAGGCGCTGTTGAAAGCCTGAAAGAAAACTACAAGGCTTTCGAAGAAGATTTTCATGCCTTTTTCCCCGATATCATCGAGCATACAGCCAATTTCAGGGCAACGCTCTGACTTCAGGCCAACCTGCTATCTGATCACAAACTTCCGGGTGAGTTGCTTGCCGCAGTCGCAACGCAGGCTTGCAAAATACAAACCTGCCGGTAAACCCCTTACATCAATGGTTTCCATTATAGTACCGGGTACCCCCGCATCAATTGTTCTGCCAAGCATTTCCTGCCCGATCTGGTTGACCAGCGAGAGCCTGACCGTTGTGCTGCCGTCGGTCACGAACTCCACCTGCAGTTCTTCCGCTGCAGGATTGGGGTAAACACTCATGTTGGAGATGATCGGCAACCCCATTTCATTGGTTCCTGAACCCTGCATGGTGTAGTAGCAGGTTGTATCACTTGTTCCACTGCAGTCGGAGACTTCCATGCTGAACAGCGGGCCTTTGGAATCAGTTGCAAACCAATGGTACTGTGTGCGGTTAGTGATCGTTGCAGATATAAACATACCCTTCAGAAAGATCGAATCGATCTCAGTATCCTCGGTCTTAACACGCAGGACATTATTGAAGGTGCCTGACGGGAGTATGAGTGTTCCATAGGCGTCGGCTGTTGTGGTAGCGGTTGCAGATAGCCTGACCTCAGTCATAAGCACACTGGATACTCCCGTGTATGTGTCGGTGAAGACGTCGTTGAAGGCAAGTGGGAATTCCAGGTACGTTCTGTAATCGCTGTAAACGAATTTGACAGGTATCTGTCCCGAGGTAACCTGAACACCCTGGTAGTACAATCCGTCTTGATCAGCATCGGCATAGGTGTATATCGTATCATTCATATTGAAAACGATGCTTGCCTCCGGGAAATCTCCACCGGCAGGTGCTGCGGCTGGTGAGATTACAATGATCTGTCCAGGTGACAAGATATTCGTGAGCTCGGAATAATCCCAGGTGACTCCGGGCCCGTTTGCTCCTGCTGTAAGGCCTTCTGTATCTACAAACTGTATCACCATCACGTCCCCGATTGAGGGTGCGTTCTGCGGGTACTGCAGTGTTGGCTGTGCCATGACCGTCACTGACAGCACGAAAGAAGATAAAATAAGGTAAAGCTTTTTCATAATGCCTGATTTTTAGGTTTAACCTATCCAAATATAATAAATATTTAGATAAAATCAAATACTGCATGTTCACGAACCTGTTTGTAATGCCGTAAAGAAATGCTGCAATGTGCATATTATCAGGGAAAACTTTTACGTTTATACAAATAAATGCAGCCAGGTATGGTGCCTTAAAGGCGCTGTGATGTAAATTTGTATGAATAAACGTATCAATGCCATGACCGATCACGGGACAATGACCGTTGAGGAAAAGCTTACATTTCTCAATCAAGCAGGTGTTTTTTCCGATGCAGGTAAAGAGTTCCTGCTTTCGCTGGCCACGGCCCTGCAGGGCTTGAAGGCCAGGCCGCAGCAGACCATATTCAGGAAGGGCGAACCCGGCGATGCCATGTACATCATCACACGGGGTTCGGTGAGGATCCACGACGGGACGCATGTCCTTTCGAGGCTGGAGCCCGGCAATATTTTCGGAGAATATTCACTGATCGACGAAGGCCCGCGATCGGCTTCCGTCACGGCGGAAGAGGAATGCCACCTGTTGCGTTTAAGCAGAAGCGATTTCGAAAGCCGGCTGGCCGACGATCCGGGATTTGCCAAAGGCATTTTGAAAGTGCTCACCGGCAGGATGAGAGACATGAACATGCTGGAAGAGAAGCTGGCCAGGAGCTACATCAGGATACAGAAACAGAAGGAATCCATCGAAGAGCAGAATGCCAAAATCAATGATATCAAGCAGAAACTCGAGGAACAGAATTTCGAGCTGCTGAATCTTAACGAGGAGAAGAACCACCTGATCAGCGTGGTGGTGCATGGCCTGAAGAACCCGCTCACGAGCGCCATGACGATGGTCGACCTTATGCTGAGCGACCCCGGGAACCCATGCGAGGAGCACAGGGAATATGCAGGGATCATCCTGAGCTCATTGCAGCGCATGAACAAGATGATCAACCAGGTGCTCGACATCAACGTGATCGAATCGAAGGTATATCATCTCATCACGGATAAGACCTGCCTCAAGACGGTTATAGAGGAGATCGCAGCCATTTATGACCATACCATCAGGCAGAAGGAGCTGGACCTGACACTCTCGCTCGAAGAAATATGTGCCGAGCTCAATGAGGTATATATCCAGCAGATCGTCGATAACCTGCTCTCCAGTGCCTTCAAGTACACCCCGAAGGGGAAGTCTATTGCCATTAACCTCAGCACGGAGAAAGGCAAGGCATTGCTGGAAGTGAAGGATAACGGCATCGGTATCCCGCCAGGCATCCTGCCGCACATCTTCGACCAGTTCCAACATAAGAAACATCATCTTAAACAGCTGGATCCCGACACCGGCCTCGGCCTTGCCATCGTGAAAAAATACGTCAATGCCATGAATGGCAGGGTATGGTGCGAAAGTGATCCCGGAAAGGGGTCTTCGTTCTTCGTGGAGTTCGAGGCAGTTTAAATTAAAGTTTTGAGTTTTGAGTTTTGAGTTTTGAGTTAGTTTTCAATTACCAATTTTGAGTTATCAGTTTTTACAACGTTATATTAATAAGCATGCATCATGATAAAACAGATTGAAATCGTTCTTCCCGTGTACAGGAAGGGGTATCATTTGATCACGGACCTCATTGAAAAAGAGCTGAAGGACCTGCCGGGAAAGGGATTATTGCATATTTTTATCAAACATACTTCGGCAGGGCTTACGATCAATGAAAATGCCGATCCTACGGTGAGGCAAGACTTTGAATCATTCATGAACGGGCTTGTCCCGGAAAACCATCCGTCCTATCTTCATACAATGGAAGGCCCTGATGATATGCCTGCACACCTGAAAGCCAGCCTGCTGGGTTCGGGCCTCACTGTCCCGATAACGAATGGCAGGCTTAACCTGGGTACATGGCAAGGAATATACCTTTGCGAATTCAGGAATCATGGAGAGAGAAGAAAACTCCTGCTGACGATCATCTCCTGAAACCATTTTTTATCAGTAACAATTTAACTGTTCACTGACCACTAACTCAACACTCAAAACTCAAAACTTAAAGCTACGAAGCCTTTACATCCAGCGCATCCCTCAGCCCGTTGCCAATGACCATGAAGGCCAGCACCATGATCATGATGGCGATGCCTGGCAGGATGGCGAGGTAGACGCGGCAGGGGCCGAGCAGCGCCGCCAGCTCGGGCACCAGGGCGTCCGCGCGCTCCACCTTCGCGGCCCCGCTGGTCG
>CAZHYA010000029.1:0-2201 GCA_964536525.1 uncultured Bacteroidales bacterium
AACCCCCGAAAGCAATATCCCGGTGATCGGCGCTGCCCTGGAGCAGGCAGCCCGCGAAACCCCTGTCTTTGGTCTCGAGATTAAGGATACCGGCATTTTCGGAAGCAGGTACCAGCCCAGGGTGATCTGGTTGGGCATTGCGCCCCGGGAAGATATCGCGATGCTGGCGGAAAACATTTTCGGCAAGCTGGAAGCAGCGGGAATTCCCCGCGACAGGCAGAACTTCGTGCCACACCTGACGCTTGCCAGGATCAAATTCCTGGATGATAAAAAAACCTTCCGGCAGGTCATCGAGAGGCACGGGCAGGTGTACATACAAAAAGAAGAGGTGAAGGAGTTCCACCTCTTCGAAAGCATCCTCAGGCCGCAGGGGCCTGTATATTCGATACTGGAAACTTACAAGCTAAGTAACAGCCGGTAAACGACTTATTGTTTCTTTGCCTGGTGTTTTTCCAGAAAGTAGCTGATCACTAGCGCAAGGCCACCAAAAAGGAAGATCATGGAGAAGTACGATACTTCTTCTTCAAGAACAGTGGTGGCATCCAGGATATTCCCGATAAGGATACCCACTGCGACACCGATCAGCAGCAGTCCGTAGCGGATGGCGGCCATACCGGGCTTCAGGTCGTGAAACACCGAGGGATCAACGCCCTTTTCGAGCATGGCCATGCGTTCTTTTTTGCGCACGCCAAGGTATACGATGCCATAAATGAATCCGAAGATGACAAGCAGGACGAGCACTGGAGTTAAATCGATCATTGTTTTAGTTTTTAAAGGTTAAAAATCCGGTTTGCTGTTTCTTTGACGCAGGAAATCTTATGCGGTTACACCTTTGACATAAAGGTTTTAAGTTTTGAATTACATTTGTAACATGATCGATATCGTATCATTCAAGACCGGCGATCGTGCCGACCTTGAAGAACAGGCGAACCATATCCGCAGGAAAGTCTTTGTGGAGGAACAGCATGTCGACCCTGCGCTGGAATATGACCAGCACGAGGCTGAGGCCCTCCACTATTTGCTATTCGTGGAAGGCTTGCCGGTAAGCACGGCCCGCTGGAGGGAAACACCCGGCGGGATAAAACTGGAGCGGTTTGCGACCCTTTCTTCACACCGTAATAAAGGCCTGGGAGCCATCCTGCTTGAGGACATCCTCGGCGACATCCTGCCCCTGAAGAAAACGGTATACCTTCACTCACAGCTCAAGGCCATTCCTTTCTATGAACGGTATGGTTTCGTTAAAATCGGGGAGAAATTTACGGAAGCAGGCATTGAACATTTTGAGATGGTGCTCCGGCAAAAAGGAGTATAGGGGGCCACAGGATCAGTTTTCGATCACCTTTTTATAGTGTTCGTACCTTTCGAAGATCTCCTCTACGAAATAATAGGTTTCCTCACCCCGGGCATAGCCGTATTTAACGACCGAATCGCGGTAATATGCAGGGTCCGACTTGTTAAGAATAAAGTAATCGACGTTATCGGTCCATTTGTTCGGGTCTTTACCATGTTTTTCGGCCAGCCTGCGGGCATCGTATACGTGGGCTATCCCAACATTATATGCTGCCAGCACGAACTTTGTCCTTTCTTCGGGATCTTCGATTCCGGGAGGCAGCTGGCTGTCGAGCCATTGCAGGAACTGTATTCCCGCCCTGATCTGGTCGGCAGGGGGTGAGGTGGTATCCACGCCATATACCTCGGCAGTGGCAGGCATCAGCTGCATCAACCCGAAAGCGCCCACCCAACTGGTTACATCAGTGTGAAAACGCGATTCCTGGTAGATCAGCGAAGCCACCAGCCGCCAGTCGAGGCCGTAAATGCCGCTGAATTCCCTGATGATGTCGTCATATTGCGAGATCTTGCCCCCACCGATGGAATGGTACTCGCTCTGGGCGATGTTCACCGAACGGGGATTGTTGAAATACTTATTATAGGTGTAGCGCGAAGCGACGCTCTTCTTGTAGTCCCTGATCCAATCATTGATCTCCAGCCGCAGGCTGTCGCTGCCTTTCTGTACCGCCCATGCCACATGTTGCGGGAAGCTCAATGCCGTATTAACATCCAGATTCGGGTAATATTTCTGATTGACCTTGGCAATATGTTCATCGGAAACGGTAAATTCCAGTTCTCCTTCCGCCACGGCGGTGATCAGTTGCTCCACTTCCCTGTCGGGGTCGACAACAATATTGATGGTGTCGCCGATC
>CAZHYA010000029.1:2211-13452 GCA_964536525.1 uncultured Bacteroidales bacterium
CAGGATGGCCAGGCGCTCCGCAAATACCGTCCCTTTCTGAACATGGATGGTCTTTCCGGCCAGGTCGAGAGGGTTCCTGATCAGCTTCTCCTCGATCTCATCCCAGGTGCGCATCCTTCGCCAGTTGTCGGGCTTTCGTTGTACCAGGACCTGTTTGGTCTGTATCTGCGGAATCGTAAAATCAACGATCTTCTGCCTGTCCTGCGTAATGGTAAGGCCCATGGCGATCAGGTCAACTTCGCCCGCATTCAACATTTCGAAGGCCTTGTGCATGTCGTTGTTGATGACCAGTTTTAAATTTACTCCCAGGTAGTCGGTAAACTGCTTCAACATCTCAAACTGGTAACCCATCGGTTCCCCCCTGTAAATGAAATAATTTGTCGAATTATAATCGATCAGGGCAATAAGGGTATCACGTTCCAATACCTTGAACAGGCTCTGGTCCTGCCGGGTTTTCTTCCCGGCCCTCAATATATCCTTTATCTTCCCGTCGTGCCCGTCGAGGCATGACGAGAGCATGAAACTCATCACCACCGTGATAACCAACAGAACTAATCCTGATTCAGGCTTTCTCAAAGCAAAAATTTACGGTTTGGTACACCAATGTAACAAATAATGACTGTTCCGGGCAAGAAAAATTATCAACTGATCTTAAGAATTAACCCTCCCTGACCTCACAGGAACGGAAATATGCCAGGATGTGAATGATATTTACCAGGCGGGGTATCTACATTTAACCCACTGCCTGCACACTGTATTTCAATAACTTAAGAATATTGTAAACAGTTTTTTAAGGCCACGGGGGGGCAGGTCAGCACCATCTGAATGGCCGGATGATCTTTTTTGTTAATATTTTGCCATTAAGGGGCACCTCTGCTTTCCACGATTTATGCAATCTTCCTGTATCTCCAAACTGCCAGGGCATTCAACACCAGCGCCAGCGCCAGCAATGAGAACAACTGCATCGTGATATCACCCAGTGAGGATCCCTTCAGCAAAACCATCCTCATTACATCGATAAAATAGGCAATGGGGTTGATTCTGTTCATCCATTGTGCCCATTCCGGCATACTTTGAACAGGAGTGAAGAGGCCACTCATCAGGATGAAGATCACCATGAGGAACCAGGTAAGGAACATGGCCTGCTGCTGGGTGTTCGAGACCGTAGAGATGAGCAACCCCAGGCCAAGGGCAACAAAGAGATAGATCCCTGCCATAAAAAACACAACCCACAGGCTGCCCAGCATGGGTATATCAAATACCAGTTTGGCAAGCAGAAGACCGAAAGCGAGTTCAAAAAGTGCAATAAACCAGAATGGGATCATCTTGCCCAGGATGAACTGGTATTTCCTGATCGGTGTAACGTTGATCTGTTCAATCGTACCGATCTCTTTTTCCTTTACGATGTTCATGGCCGAAAGGAATGCACTGATCACGGTGATCAGCAGCACAAGGATCCCCGGCACCATATAGGTAAAGTAATCAAGTTCCGGATTGTACCAGAAAGCGCTGCTGATCCTGACAGGCTCCGGTGGTTGTCGCAATCCCATTTGCTCCACGATGATGCTGCTGTTATATTCCTTGATGATATTCAGTGCATAAGCATTCATTAAGCTGGCTGCGCTTCCATTGATGGCATTGGTAGTAATGAGAAGACTTGCCTTTTTCTCCGTGATGATGTCGCGCTCAAATCCCTGCGGGATCTCTAAAATCTGATCTGTCATGTTGTTGATCAGCTCCTCCTCTGCCATCGCATAGGTTTCCGTGTGATCCACCACCGTAAAAAAGGGAGAGCCTTCGAATTTGGCAGCCAGATCGCGGCTTGAAGGGCTTTTATCATAGTCGGCCACGACAAGGTTCACGTTTTTGATCTCAAAAGTGGCTGTGTATGAAAGTACCAGGAGCTGGATGACCGGCACAAGAAATATGATCGGCAACATGGTCTTGTCCCTGAAGACCTGGATAAATTCTTTCTGTATTATGTAAAGGATGGTCCGCATCGCCTATTCCAGTCTTATTTTGAATTTTTTAATGCTTAACCCCATGAAGAGCAGGGCCATCCCAAAGATGATCAGGGTCTCCTCCCAGACATGGGCGAGCCCGACCCCCTTCAGCATAATATCTTTTACAATGATGATGAACCATTTCGTTGGCATGGCATGGCACAACCATTGCAGCACCTCGGGCATATTCTCTATCGGGAATATGAAACCCGACAAAAGGATGGTAGGCAGCATCAGCGCAAACATTGAGAGCATCATGGCCGTTTGCTGGGTCTTGCTCACTGTGGAAATAAAGATGCCCAGCGACAGGGCCATAAGGATGAACAGCAGGCTTTCGGCCAGCAAAAGCAACACACTTCCCTGCACCGGCATTTCAAAAACAAAAAAGGCAAGCAGGAGTATGGTCACCGCGTTGATGAATGAGAGGACCAGATAGGGCAGCACCTTGCCCATTACGATCTGTATCGGCCTGAGGGGCGAAACAAGCAGGACTTCCATGGTGCCCAGTTCTTTTTCCCTGGCGATGGAGATGGAGGTCATCATAGCCGAAACAAGCATCAGAAGAATCGTGATCGTACCGGGTACGAACATGAATACACTTTTCAGTTCCTGATTGAAAAGCATCCTGTATTCGGTAGTGATCTCGACCGGCATGCCCTGTAACCCCATCTTCTCAGTCATATAGTTTCGGATGATCCCATTGGTATAATTGACAAGCAGGTTGGCGGTATTGGGGTCGGAAGCATCGGCAATGACGTGCACGGATGCATTTTTTCCCTTTTCAAAGTTTTCCGCAAAATTGGCGCCAAATATAACTACTTCCTTCACCGTGCCTGCTTTGAAAACCGCTTCGATCTGGCTCTCATCATCAAGCATATCGCTCAGGATAAAATATTCGGAAGAGATGATCTTATTGCCCAGCTCAAGGCTCATATGATCTTTCGAATAATCGAGCATGGCAATCCTGGTATCCTTGATCTCGTTGGTGATGGCAAAGCCAAAGATCAGCACCTGCACCACCGGCATCCCGAAAAGGATCAGCATCGAACGCACATCCCGGAAGATGTGGTAGAATTCCTTTATGATGAAGCCTTTCATTATTTCACTTAGTATTGAGAAATGAGATATGAGACGTGAGACTCATCCTTTCATCTTTCCATTTTCTCTTGCATGCAGTATTGAATATGTCATTTTTTGAATCTCCGATATTTCATCCTTCAGGGTAATGAATTCCCCTTCCTTGCCAGTTTTACAAAAACCTCTTCCATGTTCCTGCCTTTATGTTTTTCCTTAAGGTTTTCGGGTGTGTCGAGGGCTTCGATCCTTCCGTCCACCATGATGGAAACGCGCTGGCAATATTCCGCCTCATCCATGTAATGGGTGGTCACGAACACGGTGATGCCCGAAGCTGCGGCCTCATATATCATCTCCCAGAATTGCCTCCTGGTAATGGGATCCACTCCGCCCGTAGGTTCATCGAGAAAGATGATGGAAGGTTCATGCATCATGGCAACCGAAAAAGCCAGTTTTTGCTTCCAGCCAAGCGGCAAGGCGCGGATCACCGTATTTTTTTCCTCAACGAGCCCCAGTTTATTCAGGTAGTGATCGGTCTTATGCCGGATCGCCTTTCCTGACATGCCATAGATCCCACCATAAAAGCGGAAGTTCTCCCTGATGGTCATATCCTCGTAAAGGCTGAACTTCTGGCTCATGTATCCGATGTTCCTTTTTATCTTCTCCGGCTGCCGGTATATGTCATAGCCGGCCACTTCGATCTTTCCCGATGTGGGCTGCAGCAGCCCGCAAAGGATACGGATAGCCGTGGTTTTCCCTGCTCCGTTGGCACCCAGAAAACCAAACACTTCCCCCTTCTTCACAAAGAAACTGAGGTTGTCGTTGGCCGTGAAGCTGCCGAACTTTTTTGTGAGGTTCTCCACCCTGATGATATGTTCCTCCCTTAACATCTTAGCCGCTTTTCATCAGTTCCATGAAACAATCCTCGATCCCGGGGCTTATCCGTTCAAGCTTAATCGCCCCATGTCCATTTTCCGTAAGGTATTCCTCGAGTTCTTCAGGATCGATATGCGCCGATACAGGGGTGAAATGGACCGTCGCGCCAAAGCGGTAGGCCGTATGACAATGATCCATGTGCTTCAGGTCGTTAACCAGCCCGAACATGTTGTCGGTTCTTACCTCAAACAGCGGGAGGTGATGTGCCCTGATAATCCCTTCGGGGGTGTCGATGCTCATGATGCTTCCCCCCTGCATCAACGCCACCCTGTCGCAGAGTGCCGCTTCATCCATGTAAGGCGTTGATACCACTATGGTGATCCCCAATCCTTTCAGGCGTTTAAGCATCTCCCAGAACTCTTTTCTCGATACGGCATCCACGCCTGTGGTGGGCTCGTCGAGAAAAAGCACTTCGGGTTTGTGGACCAGGGCGCAGGACAGGGCAAGCTTCTGTTTCATGCCCCCGCTGAGCTTCCCTGCAAGCCTGTTCTTGAAAGGTTCGATCTGTTTGTAGATATCCTCGATGAGGTAATAGTTTTCTTTCACCGTGGTCTTGAAACTGCTTGCAAAGAAATTCAGGTTTTCCTCGACCGAGAGGTCCTGATAAAGTGAGAACCTCCCGGGCATGTAGCCTACCATCTTCCTGACCTTCCTGTAATCCTTCACAACATCACAACCCTCGACCATGGCCCTGCCTGAATCAGGCAACAGCAAGGTTACAAGGATCCTTAACAGGGTCGTTTTCCCCGCTCCATCGGGTCCAATACATCCGAATATTTCACCTTTCTCAACCGAAAAGGAAACTTCACTGATCGCTTTCACCTTACGGTATGATCTGGAAAGGTTTTCTATGATTACTGATGGCTGGTTCATTGCTGGATCCTGGTTTCCGGAATTTCAGGATTAGGGCATTATTCCACCCGGGTCCAGTAGGTGGTTCGTCCGATGAGGGAGATTCCAATGTATCCCCTGATCTTAAGCTTGTTGTAATCCTCTTCCGGCAAAGGCATTCTACCAAACACAGGAATGTCTGGATCACTAACACTGTATCTTGTATCATTGCCATTATTTCCGTTATCAGGAGCAACATTGTCTGATGAGCAGTTCAGGATTAGTAGCTCAGGGTCGGGGTGGTGCTTGTCGAGTTTCGGTTGCCCGGTTTCTTCATCAATGGGGAATTTCAACCAAATGATCTTGCCGAAATAAAGGTCGCCCTCCTTGTAAACCTCGATGTGGGCATCTTCGTCTTCGTTGAGCCAAATGCCGAGGATGTCGTCCTTGCCGAATTCCTGGGCAGACACACTGGAAGCAGCAAAAATAAAAGTTGCTGAAAACAGGAACAGGTTTCTGATGATTCTTTTCATGTTCGTAGTGTTAATGAATAATTGGTTATTGTCGGGATTAAAATTAGAAATTTATCTCTCCGGGCATTCCGATCTTGATGGACCCGTCATTTTCAACGCGCACCTTCACTGCATATACCAGGTTTACACGCTCATCCTTTGTCTGTATGGTCTTGGGCGTGAACTCTGCGGTCGACGAGATCCAGCTGATGGTCCCTTTCATGCTTTGGTTTTCCTTTTTGGTCCTGTCGATCTGCACCTCCACCTCCTGGCCCAGTTTTATATGCGGCAGCTGGTCGCCGCTCACATATACCTTCAGCTTCATGGTGCGGAGGTCGGCAATTTTATAGAGCGGTTTGCCGGGCACGGCCACCTCTCCGGCTTCGGCATATTTTACCAAAACCGTTCCGGCTGCCGGATTACGGATAAGACATTTCGAAAGCGCTTCCTCCACCTGCGCGATCTGAACCGCCATGGTCTCCATCTCTGCTTCCACCTGCTGCTTTTGCGAATTCGTTGCATTGATCTGGGCTTTCAGCAGGTCAAGTGCGCCCTGGATATCGTCCATCTGCTTGCGTGTGGCGGCACCATCGTTGAATAGCTTTTCAAGCCTGGCCTTGTCAACAAGAAGGTTTTCTTTTTGCTGCTGCTGAACACCTGCCTGTGCATTGATGGTGACGAGCCTGGTCCTGACGGCCGCCATGCTGCTCACCAGTTGCTGCTTTTTCAGGAACAATTCCGTGGTGTCGATCAGCCCCAGAACTTCGCCGCTGTCAATAAACGATCCCTCATCAAGGTGCAGGGACAAGATCTCACCCTGTGCCATGGCGGAGATCATCACCTCGGTGGCCTCAAAGTTCCCGTATGCATCCGACCTGCCATTGCCCTTGCCGCATGCCGTCACGACCAATGCGACCATCATGATCAAAATAAAATTTTTCATCTGTTGTCCGTTTATAATATTCCCAATGTTGTAAGATAGTCGACCCTCGCCTTGACAAGCATGACCTTATGCATTTCGAGGTTCAGTTTCGCCTGTGCCTCCTCATTAAGCCTGCTCACATAATCAGAGGATGTGATCACCCCGTTGTCATATTGCGATGATGAAGTCTTTGATATTTCCGACCGCAGGCTGATCACCTCACGGTCTTTCATGATCAGCTTTTCATATTTGCGCATGTCGGCCATGTGCTGCTCCAGCGCAATGTTAAGGTTAATCCCGAAAGCCTCCCGTTCCCGGTCGACCATGCCTTGTCTTAACCCCAGGATCTGCTTTTCCTTCCTGTTCTGGTTCCAGTTCCAGATCTGCCAGTTCAGTCGCGCTCCCACGATATAAAAAGGCGTCCACTCATCCTCAAGGAAGTTGAGGCCGGGGTTGCCGTAACCCAGCTGCCCGAAGCCCGAAAGCCTGGGCATCCAGCTGCTGCTGATGAGGTCTTTGTTGGTCTCGAGCAGGGTCTTTTGCATATCATACATCGTTATCTCAGGCCTCTGGGGGTCGGAAAGGGTTGCCGGAATTTCGGGTTCAGGCATCGCAAGGGTAAGCGGAAAGGGAAGATCCTCAGAAACCAGCTGCGACAGTATCGCGGTAAACGCCTCCTTCTGGATGGCCGTTTCCTCAAGTTGCTGCTCAACCCGGAGGATCTCGGCCCGAAGCACGTTCCTGTCGGATGTCAGTGCCAGGCCATGTTCCACAGCCGAATTTACCTCCTGATATTTGTTGTTCAAATCATTCAGCAGGAGATTCAGGAGTTTTTCATTTTCCTGCATCAGCACGATGCTGAAAAATACAGTGTTGATGTTTTCGCGCAGTTTATGCAACTCTATTTCCACCTTTTGCCTTTCGATCTCATAGCCGGCCAGTTCCATCTTTTTCCGGCTGCCCGTCATACCCCCATCATAGATCACCTGCTGCAGGTCCATGGTGAATTTGTACTGGTCTTTGGAGGGAACAGGTGTGTTGAGCGGTGTTGGCTGCACCGACAGGTCGATGGGGGGAGGGATGTAAAATGACGGGATCTCCACATCAACCTTCGTCACATCCGACTGGTAGCTGGCCTGCCCGTTGACCTGGACCTGGGGAAGGTAGTTTGCATTCAATTTCTTTTGCTGAATCTCGCTGGCCGAGGAGATCAGTTCCGCACGGGCTGTGGCAGGATAGCTGGCGATGGCCATTTCGTGGCACATCGACAGTGTCAGCGTATCGGGCAACTGCCCGAATGCACCCAAAGACGCCATCATAACCATAAATAACACCGACCGTTTCATCTTTTCATGATTGCATTAATGATAAACTCCGCAACTTCCCGCTTTCTTTGCTGCAGGAAGTCATTGTAAGCCACTTCATCGTTGCTGAACAACATCCGCTGTATCAAAGGCCTGGCAGCAAAAGGAAAGATACACAATCCCAGCAGGTTGACCATAAACTGCCTGGGGTCGATATCCATTATGCCTTCCTGCTCCAGCGCCACCTTGATACCGGCCATGACCATTTCCGGATTCAGCCCTGCTTCCCTGATGAGGTCGGCAAGATGTTGGGGGTTCTTGCTCAGTTCCTGCATCACAAAGATCGGGATCAGCGGATTTTCGATAAATATCTGAATATAGCGGTCGGTAAAAGCCCTGATCTTTTCCTCCAGAGACATCTCCGACATGAACACCTTCCCGAGATGGGGTACAAATTCCCTGAAAACATTGGAGAAGATCCGCGCAAAGAGATTTTCCTTACTCCTGTAATAATAATGCAGCAGCGACTTGTTGATCCCTGCCGCATCGGCAATCATCTGCATGCTCGTCCCGTCATAGCCATGCTGCATGAAGACTTCCCTTGCCTTTACCAGGATAGCCTCCTCCGTGCTTGTAGCTTTATCGACCATAGTATTGACCTCTTAGATAAACCATTTGATTTAACCATTTGATTTAACCGATTGGACAAAAGTATAAAATATCAATGGGGTTTGTCAAGTTTTTTTTGATATTTTTTTACCGGGGCAATCCTATTGCCTGATAATCCGTTCGTTGTGCCCTGCAAAAATATTATTAGTTTTGTAGTATGATGAGGCCTGCACTCTATTTCATCGCAGCATTAATAGCTACAGCACCCCCGTTGATGGGCCAGGAGAACTTCGATCTCAACGAAGGTGCATGGGATTCCGGCACTGATATCCTGACGGTCGGACAACAGGTATATTCCTTCAGAACATGGGATCAAACGACGCTTGCAGGAACTGAACTGATGATGTGCCCTGCCGGGATAAAGCGCTCTTCGCCCAATGACGTGAGGAAGAGGCGCACCTTTGACTGGGTATCCGAATACAACAACATATACCTGAGATTGCCTTGTGGCCTCGTGGTGGAAGGCATGAACGAAGACGGGTTTTCAGCTTCGCTGATGTTTCTCGAAAAAAGCCGTCTGCCCGGAGAGGACCGGGATCATATCCCGATCGCTGCCACATTGTGCATCAATTTTTTCATAGATCACTTCAATTGCGTCGATACTGCCTTGTTAGCGATATGGGATATCAGGATATTCGATGACCCTGGATCCGGCTGTGGATGGCCTTTCCGCATCATCCTTCATGATTCGACCGGGGCAACGGCCTTTTTCGAATACACCGATGGACACAAGAGGGTTTATACCCCCGATCCGCCGGTGCTGATCGTCGGGGGTCCGGAATATGCGCGCCTGCTCACCCTCAGGCATATCAGCGACTCGCTTGCCAGCGGAAGGGCAGAGGAGCGCTTCATGGAACTTGACAGGATGATGCAAGGCCGGTTATTAAACCACGCATCTATCCCCGAAGCCTTATCTGATCACAACGACGGACATCAAGATGTTCTCATCGAAAGGAACCATTCGGCAGCATCCATGACCATCACCCTTGATACTGCAACATTAACGTTCGTGTTGAATAAGATGGATTTCACCCCTGGCAGCGAAACTTCCGTAGAGATCTTTTAAACTTCCGATAATTTCGTCTTTACCTGTGAGGCAAGAATATCTATGGCCACGAGGTTTTCGCCTCCCTGTGGGACGATGAGGTCGGCATACCGTTTTGAGGGTTCAATAAACTGCAGATGCATCGGTTTAACGAAGGTGTGGTAATGTCTTAAAACGTCCTGGACATCCCTGCCCCGTTTGATGATATCCCTGCGCATGATGCGCGATAGCCGTTCATCGGCATCGGCATCCACAAAAACCTTGATGCTGAATCGCGACCTGAGTTCCGGGTCCGTGAAGATGAGGATCCCCTCCACGATGGTGACCTTCCTAGGCTGCACCCTGATGGTATCGGAAAGCCTGGCACACTCCACATACGAATAAGTGGGCATATCCACGGCATGGCCATCCCTGAGCAGGTCGAGGTGGCGGGCCAGCAGTTCCCATTCGATGGAGTCGGGATGGTCGAAGTTTATTTTTTTCTTTTCTTCGGGCGAGAGATGGCCATTGTCCCAGTAATAGGAGTCCTGGGCGATGACGGAAACACTTTCGGCGGGCAGCAATTCGATGATCCTGTTTACCACCGTCGTCTTACCCGACCCTGAGCCTCCCGCAATACCTATGATCAGCATATGTAAATATTTTCAACTGCTAAAATAGCAAAATCGCCAGGCATGGCAACCTAAAATATTGTTATTCCCAGTGCGCCTATGCCGGCAAGCAGGATACTCCAGATCACATTACCGATCAGCGCCCATATCAGCAGCCGCTTTGTGGCGCTGACGACGGTAATCCCTATCGCCATGCCGAGCATGGGACCGAAGATACCGGGAAGCAGCAGTCCCAGGCCGATCACGCCATATTTATTCAGGTAAATGTGCATCCTGGCCTTCGACCTGCCCAGATACCGTTCTCCACGTTTGCTCTGTACATAACGCCGAACCCTGTTCCCGGAAACATACACCAGGTGCTGTTGGAAGCACCCAGGATGATGGTGACCGCGATCACATAGGGATTGAATCCATATGCCAGTCCGACAGGAATGGCCATCCACAGGCCCAGGGAGCCCACACAGAACAATATAAACAGATGCACCACCGTCATGTTGTTTCCACGGATTTTTCTATCCGAAGGTAATAAAAAGCACCATTGAAATTAAAGCAGAAAACTGATCAGTATACCGGCTGCCACTGCCGAGCCTATCACGCCTGCAACGTTAGGTGCCATGGCGTGCATCAGCAGGTGGTTTTTCGGGTCGGCCCTCAGGCCTTCTGCCTGTACCACCCTGGCGCTGTCGGGCACTGCAGAGACCCCTGCGGCGCCGATCAGGGGGTTAAGCATATTCTCTTTCGAAAGGAAGAGGTTCATAACCTTGGCAAAAATGAAGCCTCCTGCGGTGGCGATCATAAAGGAGATGGCGCCCAGGCCAAAGATCATCAGGGATTCGGTGGTCAGGAAAACATCGGCCTGTGTTGATGCCCCGACCGTCAGGCCAAGCAAGATCACCACGATGTCGATGAGAGAGGTCCGCGCCGTCTCGGCGAGTCTTTTCGTCACCCCGCTCTCCTTGAGTATATTCCCGAAAAAGAGCATCCCCAGCAGGGGCAAAGCTCCGGGGGAGATGAAGCTTGTCAGGATCAGCCCTACTATGGGGAACATCACTTTTTCAAGTTTCGAGACAGAGCGGGGAGGTTTCATATGGATCTTCCTCTCCCTTTTAGAGGTGAGCAGGCGCATGATGGGCGGTTGTATGATCGGCACCAGTGCCATATAGGAGTATGCAGCAATAGCGATGGGCCCGATGAGGTTGGCGGTCTGTATGCCATTGATCACCCCGCCGTTGGCAAGCACCGACGAGAGGAATTTTCCTCAGCATGACGAATTCCAAATCAAACGGATCGCAGTACATTTCTCTCAGCAAAAAAACTCCCTGGATCCGGTTGTT
>CAZHYA010000029.1:13462-14243 GCA_964536525.1 uncultured Bacteroidales bacterium
TGGCAAGCTTCGACGAGAGGAAGATGGCTGTCGGGCCGTCGGCACCGCCAATGATGCCAATAGAAGCAGCTTCAGGAAGATTAAAACCGATGGCCAGGGCTCCGAGCAGGGTCAGGAATATGCCTACCTGGGCCGCTGCGCCAAGCAGCATCAGCCTCGGGTTTGAGATCAGCGAGGAGAAATCGGTCATCGCACCGATCCCTAAAAATATCAGGGGCGGATAGATGCCTTTGGTTACCCCGTAATAAAGGTAATTGAGCACACTGCCTTCCTGGTATATGCCCAGCTGCAGGTTGATGTCGGGTGACTGGAAAAACGGGATGTTGCCGATGATAATGCCCGTGCCGATAGGTACGAGAAGCAAGGGTTCGTAATCGTAACGTATGGCAAGGTATATAAACACCAGGCCAACCAGGATCATGATGAGATGCCCGGCGGTGGCGTTGGCAAAGCCGGTATACGACAAGAATTTCCTGAAGCCGGTCACCGCACCGTCTTGTATACCGGAACTGCCGCCGGCCTCCACCTGTTCGGTCTGCGTAACCTGCGGTGAAGCCTTATAGGCATCACAACGATGGAGCAGGGCCGTTAATACGGCAAGGAACATGATGATGGCCAGGATGGTTACTGCTTTTCTCTTTCCCATGGCCTATTCGATTTCAAGGAGTACATCACCCTGAAGGATGCTGTCGCCGGCGGCCACCTTCACGGCCTTCACGGTCCCTTCACGCTCCGAAAGCAGGTTGTTCTCCATCTTCATGGCTTCATAAATGAGCAGGTG
>CAZHYA010000030.1:0-7148 GCA_964536525.1 uncultured Bacteroidales bacterium
AGTGTGAGGGCAATCAGCGTACCGATGACCGTATAGATGAGGATGATGGAGATCCCGAACACGATCGCCTGGAACTTCCCTTTAGCCTTCTTGTCGCCATCGTGCATGAAAAAGCTCACGGTCATGGGGATCATCGGGAACACGCAGGGTGTAAGGATGGCGGCAAGGCCGGCAATGAAAGCAAAAATAAAGAGCTCAAGAATGGAAGAATACTCCAGCTCTTCGATCTTCATCTCCTCCAGCACGCTCTTGTCTTCAATGATCACCGTGGTGGGTTTGAATTCCCCGTCCCTGGATTCCGCTTCGGCAACTTCAGTCTTGACCACGGCACCATTGAATGCAAATTCAAACTCCACATCCTCCGGCGGCAGGCATTGCTTGTCGTCGCAGCACATGTAATTGAGGTACCCCTTCACCGTGACAGGACCGTCCGTCAGCAGTTTTATTTTCTGCTGGAAGATGGCCTCATCCGAAAAATATTTCAGCACCATGTCGAAGTTCGGATCGAATTCCTCAACCGATTCCGACTCGCTGACCCCGCCCACCAGTTCATACAGCGTGGTGTCGCCTTCAAACACAAAGGTGGTTGCCGGGGGTGCCATGGGGATATCCTGTGAATACAGGTGCCAGTTCTTTTCGATCTCCGCCCTGAAGGTGATCACGGCCTCCGTGTCGCCGGTCTTCTCGCTCGAAAAGCTCCACTTTACCGGTTCCAGGATCTGCGACCATGCCATCGACGTGGTTAACAATGCAGCAATAAAAACAAGGAGAATTCTAAAACCTTTCAGTGACCGTGTAGTATTCATGCGCTATGTTTTTGAGTGGGCAAAAATAAAAGAAATATAGATAGATAGATAATTCCCGTCAGCATTAATTGGATTTTTGTGTCTTAAAAAATGTTAAGCATGAGGGCTTATCGCCATATAACAGGCTGGTACAATGTTACTGATCCAGGATGATCTCGAACACCTTCCGTGTTCCGGCTGTGATCCTTACATTATCGCCGATACGCATACCCACCACCCACACGATCTCGTCGCCGGAGCAGAGCACCATGATCCTGTCTTTCTCCGGCAGGGGGATTTTTTCATCGATAAGGAGATCGCTGACTTTCTTCCGCTTTTTCATCCCGAGGGGGATGAAGGCATCGCCCCGCTGCCATGGCCTGAGCAGGAGCGGAAACAGCAGCTTGTCGAGGTCGAGGGCGGCAATCCGTTTTTCGGCCGGGATGCTGTAGTTGCCTGCATCATGACGCGTTATCGATAGCTTTATTGGAGACAGGATAGCGGTATCCTCCATGTTGATCTGAATCTCAGGCAAGCCCGGTCTTCCTGACAGGGGGGAAATGATGATCTTATCCCTGTCGATGACCAGCCTGTGGGTGGTGCTCAGGAATTGTTTCCCCGAAATGCCATCCAGTGCCCTGATGATGTTCATCACATCGTCCTTGCCAAATCCATATGCTGAGATCAGTTCGTAAAGGTATCCAGGCAGGGGATCAAGCAACCTCAGCTTCATAAGGTCGAGCGTTGCATCCCGTCCATCGTATTGCAGCAATGCGCTCCGTTGATTTTCGATCTCATGTTGATATATCCTTTCCGCATCACTGATCCTGCTTATGGTAGCAGCCATCTCCTCTCTGAAGGAAGGGTTCAATCCGACAAATTCGGGGATAATTTTATGGCGGATAATGTTACGGGCATATTTCAGTTTCGGGTTTGAGCTGTCTTCCCTGAACGGGATATTGTTTTCAGCGACATACTGTTCAATATCCCTGCGGAAGGCGAACATCAGCGGCCTGACCACTTTTCCCTGTTTCAGCCTGATCCCGTGGAGACCGGCGATGCCGCACCCCCTCATGAGGTTGATGAAGAAGGTCTCTGTCTGGTCGTCGAGGTGGTGTGCGATAGCCACATGTTGATAATTATGTTCAACGGCGATCTCATCGAAAAAATCATATCGCAGTTCCCTGGCAACCATCTGCACCGAACGTCCGGTATCCCCGGCGATTTTCATCGTGTCGAAACGTTTTACATGACAATCTACACCGTAATCACGGGCCATATCTTCCACGAACTGCTGGTCGGCATCCGCCTCCTCACCCCTGAGCATGAAGTTGCAATGCGCTATAGCAAAGCGATAGCCTGCCTTGCGAAAGGGTCCGGCCATAGCCATGGAATCCATGCCACCGCTGACGGCCAGAAGCACCTTATCGGCAGGGGCAAAAAGCCCATGCGCTTCAACGAATGAAATAAAACGGCTGATCACAGTACAAAGGTACAAGATATCAGGAACGCTGACAACCAAAAGTTTGCAATGAAAACGATCATGAAGACCGGGGTTTACTCCACCATAAAGGAGTTTTTCTCGATCAGCTCCTGCACCGATTTCATCTTTGCCTTCTCTTTGGCCCTTTTCATCTGGAATTCGAGCTCAGCGTCGTAGGTATTGGTACACTCGCATGAGCGTATCACCCCGGTGGCTACAGGGTATTCGGGCAAGGTCATCCTCACGAGCATGTAATGCGTGGTGTCGTCGGGATTATTTGCGTCGTGGACCAGGATATCGTCTTCGGTGATACCGTTCTGGCCGATGGTCACCACTTCGAGGCGAGATCCCCGCAGCACCAGCCCCTTGTTCCCTTCTTTCCCGAACATCATCGGCTTTCCGTGTTCGAGGTGTATCTGGTGGTCGTCCCTGACATCCTTTCCCGTGATCTCATTGTGGATCCTGTTGTTGAAGATCACGCAGTTCTGGAGCACCTCCACCACCGAGGTGCCGCGGTGCCTGGAAGCTTCAAGGAACACCTCTTTCATCCTTTTGGGTTCGGTGTCGACCACCCTGGCAAAGAAAGTGCCCTGGGCACCCATGGTGAGCTCGCCCGGCTTGAAGGGATTTTCGATGGTCCCGTCGGGAGAGGTCTTGGTGATGCTCCCGCGTGGTGTGGTGGGTGAATATTGTCCCTTGGTCAGCCCGTAGATCTTATTGTTGAAGATGATGATGTTCATGTCGATATTACGCCTTACCGCATGGATGAAGTGGTTGCCTCCGATGGCCATGCTGTCGCCGTCGCCGGTGATGTGCCAGATGTCGAGCCTGGGGTTGGCCACCTTGATGCCGGAGGCGACGGCTGCTCCCCTGCCATGAAGCCCGTGGAAACCGTATGTATTCATGTAATACGGGAACCTGGATGAACATCCGATGCCTGATACGAAGACCACGTCTTCTTTTCTGACGTTGCTTTCAACGAGGGCGCTCTGTATGGCAGAGAGTATGGCAAAATCGCCGCATCCGGCACACCATTTTACTACCTGGTCGCTCTTGTAATCTTCCTTGGTGGTCTGGTATTTCACAGTTTTGATAACCTCTTCCATCACTTATCCCTCCAGTATTTTATTAAACTTTTCCTTGAGTTCCGATATCATGAATGGCAGGCCCTGCACCTTGTTATACTGCATAAAATCAATGCCGGCAAAATTCATTCGCAAATAGTTGACAAACTGTCCCAGGTTGAGTTCACACACGATGATCTTCCTGAACCTGCCAAACACTTCGGCAGTGTTGCCGGGAAGGGGTTTGATGTAGTTGAACTGGGCCAGGCTTATGCTTTTTCCTTCTTCCTGCAGGTCTTTCACTGAGGAGACGAGTGCTCCGTAGGTGCCGCCCCATCCCACCACCAGCAGTTCGCCGCTGTCGGGCCCTGTGACTTCCAGGTCGGGCACATACCTGACCACGCGCTGCACTTTCTCTTCCCTGAGATGAACCATCTTTTCATGGTTCAGCGGGTTGTGAGAAACCACGCCCGTGATATCTTCCTTTTCGAGACCGCCAACGCGGTGACGAAGGCCTTCCTGGCCGGGCAGTGCCCAATACCTGGCAAGGGTTTCAGGATTTCGGGCATATGGCTGGTAATCGGCATTATCTGGTATGAATGGAGGGTTGATCTCTGGCATTTCCTTTATCACCGGCACATTCCAGAGTTCTGAACCGTTGGCCAGATAGCCGTCGGTGAGCAGGATCACAGGGGTCATGTGTTCAAGTGCGATCTTTCCGGCCATGAAGGCATAGTGGAAACAGTTGGCCGGGGTGCTGGCAGCGATCACCACGCAGGGGCTTTCGCCGTTGCGGCCGAAGAGTGCCTGCATAAGGTCGGCCTGTTCAAGCTTGGTGGGCAGACCAGTGGCCGGCCCGCCGCGCTGTACATCGACGATCACGATAGGCAGTTCCATGATCACGGCCAGCCCAATGGCTTCACCCTTGAGGGCAAGGCCGGGGCCCGACGTTGAAGTAACGGCAAAGTCGCCGGCAAAGCTGGCCCCAATGGCTGAGTTGATGCCCGCGATCTCATCTTCGGCCTGGAAGGTCTTCACCCCAAAGTGCTTCATGCCCGACAGTTCCTGCAATATTTCCGATGCAGGCGTGATGGGGTAGGAACCGAGAAAGAGCTCAAGGCCTGCCCTCTCGGCAGCGGCCATCAGTCCCCAGGCGGTGGCGATATGACCCGTGATATAACGGAACCGCACCGTCCTGGACTTGATGGGGTTGATCTGGTATGTCGTCCTGAGCGCCTCAACAGTCTCGGCATAGTTGTACCCTGCGCGCAGTACCCGCTTGTTGGCTTCGGCAAGGATAGGCTTCTTGCCACCGAACTTATTGTCGATGAACTCCTCTCCAAATTTCAGGTCCTTGTTGAACAGCCAGTAGAGGATCCCCAGCGCAAACTGGTTCTTGGTACGCTCCGCCGATTTGGGATCAATGCCCAGGTCCTTCACCGAAGATTTGCTGAGTTGTGTGATCGGAGCCTTCACGACATTGTATCCGTCGAGGGTGCCGTCACCCAGCGGGTCTTCGATGAAACCTGCTTTCTTATAGTACTTGTTGTCAAAATTATCGATGTCGATGATGATCGTGGCCCCTGGCTTCACCCACTTCATATTCGCTTTCAGGGCGGCAGGGTTCAGGGCGACAAGCAAGTCGGCAAGGTCGCCCGGGGTAGCCACTTCCTTATGCCCGATATGCAGCTGGAATCCCGAAACACCGGCTATGGTCCCCTGCGGAGCGCGAATCTCAGAAGGGTAATCAGGGAAAGTTGCAAGGTCGTTGCCCGCAAAGGCTGAGGTGTCAGAAAACTGGGTTCCGCTCAACTGCATGCCATCCCCCGAATCACCGGCAAACTTCACGACAACGGCATCCAGTTCAATTACTTTACTTGTTTTTTTCGACATTAGGCCTGTTGGTTTTACACCCCGCAAAGTTATAAGTTTTATATATCATACACCCCCAAATATTAACAATTTTTTAATGCACGGCCCGATTGGAGCCCTTTCTTGTATATCAGTGTTTTAAAGCAGTGAATTTATTTAGAACAGGAATAAATTAATGACACTATTTTTAAAATAAAGCAACCATAAAAAATATGTGATATATATTTGCATAAAACTTTTTTATCATTTAAAAAAACAATTATGGCTTACAAAATCACAGACGACTGTACAGCATGCGGAACCTGCATCGACGAATGCCCTGTTGAAGCAATTTCTGAAGGCGATATTTATGTAATTGACCCTGACGTATGCACTGACTGCGGATCATGCGCAGATGTTTGTCCGGTTGAAGCGATCATCCCGGACTAATAGCGATCTGTAATCAAACTTTATCCATAAAGAAGTCCTCCCGAACATTTCGGGGGGGCTTTTTTTTTCCTCCTGAACACTTTATCGGTATCATTGTTATACATTATTTTGAACCATTCTTAATTATTCATAACTTTGCAGGTTTGTACAAGCGCGCATCATGGATACGACATCCTTCATAAACAGCTCTGACCCGGACGCCATCGATAAGCTATACCAGGATTTTCTCGATGACCCCACTTCTGTATCCGCTGACTGGCGGCATTTTTTTGAGGGCTTTGAGTTTGCACGGAAGGATTATAAGCCAAAGCCCGTCACCGACAAGGAGTACCCCGACGAGTTCAAGGTGCTGCAGCTCATTAACGCCTACCGTCAGCGCGGGCATCTTTTTACGCGCACAAACCCTGTAAGGACCCGCAGGAAGTATACGCCAACCCTTGATCATCAGAATTTCGGTTTCACGGAAAAGGATCTTCAAACCGTTTACCAGGCCGGCAACGCCATCGGTATCGGCCCGGCCCCATTAAAGGACATCATCGACCATCTTGAGAAGACCTATTGCGGTTCCATAGGGGTTGAGTTCGTTTATATCCGACATCCCGAGGTGGTGGGCTGGTTTCAAAAGAAAATGGAGGATGTGCGCAACACCCCATCCTTCGGCAGGGAAGAAAAGAAAGCCATCCTGCAGCTGATCAGCAGGGCGGTCCTGTTCGAGAAGTTCATCCATAAGAAGTTCCCGGGTCAGAAGCGTTTCAGCCTGGAAGGTGCCGAAGCCCTCATCCCTGCGCTCGATGCCATCACCCATACGGGCGCAGAACTGGGCATCAGGGAGTTCATTATCGGGATGCCGCACAGAGGCAGGTTGAACGTTCTTGCCAATTTCATGGGTAAACCTTACGAGGAGCTCTTCCACGAATTTGAAGGGGCTGAATATGAAGAGGAATACCTTCTTGGAGATGTGAAATACCATCTTGGCTTCACTTCGACGAGGAAAGCCGGAGACCAGGAAGTCAGGCTGACGCTTTCGCCCAACCCCTCGCATCTTGAAGCTGTCGACCCCGTGGTTGAAGGGATTTCGAGGGCGAGGATCGATATGGATTACAAGGGCGACTACAAGCGCCTGGCACCGATCCTGATCCACGGCGATGCCTCCATTGCCGGGCAGGGCATCGTATATGAAGTATTGCAGATGTCGGAGCTAAGCGGTTACCGCACGGGGGGCACCATCCACCTGGTGATCAACAACCAGATCGGCTTCACCACCAATTACCTCGATGCCCGTTCGAGCACGTACTGCACCGATGTGGCCAAGGTTACCCTCAGCCCTGTGTTCCATGTGAACGGAGATGATGTGGAAGCACTGGTGTATACCATCCAGCTGGCCATGGAGTACAGGCAGAAATTCCACAAGGATGTGTTCATCGACCTGTTATGCTACCGCAAATATGGTCATAACGAGGGCGATGAGCCTCGCTTTACCCAACCCATCCTTTACAAGATCATAGAAAAGCATCC
>CAZHYA010000030.1:7158-13468 GCA_964536525.1 uncultured Bacteroidales bacterium
GCTGACTATGGTCCGCGTGCAGTTCATCCTTCCGCCGGGGCCGCGGCTATCGGCTCCAGGGAAATACTCATAGCCTTTAATATCGACCTGGACAGCCGTAACCTCGAAGCAGCCCGGAAGATGGGCAAGGAAAGCATCAACTCTTTCCTGGAAGAAACATGGATGGACATCAGCAAAGCCGGTCGCGATGATTTTGAAGCTTCTCCCGACACCTCCGTAATGGAAGACGATCTGCTGAGGGTTGGCAAACAGATCTGTTCAGTGCCGGCCGACGAAAAGCTGTTCAGAAAGCTTTCACGCCTCCAGGAAAGCCGCCTTGAGATGATCGTCAAAACAGGCATGCTCGACTGGGCCATGGGTGAGTTGCTTGCCTACGGCACCCTTCTCGATGAAGGCATCCCGGTAAGGCTCAGCGGACAGGATGTTGCCCGGGGCACCTTCTCACACCGCCATGCCGTCCTCAAGATCGAAGACTCCGAAAAGGAATACCTGCCCCTGAACCACATCAGCAAGGAACAGGCAAGGATCGAAATATTCAACAGCCCGCTGTCAGAATACGGAGTGCTGGGATTCGAATATGGTTACGCCCTTGCCTCTCCCCACACCTTGACGATATGGGAAGCCCAGTTTGGCGATTTCGCCAATGGAGGGCAGATCATCTTCGACCAGTTCGTGAGCAGTGCCGAAGATAAATGGAATGTAATGAACGACCTGGTGGTGTTGCTTCCCCATGGCTACGAAGGCCAGGGCCCCGAGCATTCCAGCGCCAGGATGGAGCGTTTCCTGGTGCTCTGTGCAGAAAACAACATGCAGGTGGTGAATGCCACCACCCCTGCCAATTTTTTCCATGTGCTGCGCAGGCAGTTGAAGAGGAAATTCCGCAAACCCCTCATTGTTTTCACCCCCAAGAGCCTGCTCAGGCATCCCGCCTGTGTCTCTCCGGTCGGCGACTTCACCAGGGGAGGGTTCAGGGAAGTCATCGACGATGAAACCTCCGATGCAGACATTACCGACAGGGTGGTCTTCTGCACCGGCAAGATCTACTACGAACTGCTGGAAGAACGCCAAAAGGAAAATATCAAGGGTACAGCCATCGTGCGCATCGAACAGCTGTTTCCTTTCCCCATAAAGCAGATCCGGGAGATCATCGGAAAATACCAGCATGTTAAAGACTGGGCCTGGGTGCAGGAAGAACCTGTTAACATGGGGACCTGGCCATTTCTTAAGTTGCATTTCGCCGACCTTGACCTCAGGGTCGTTGCCAGGCCTGCGAGTGGCAGCCCTGCCACCGGCTCAAGCAAGTTTCACCATATTCGGCAACGGAAGATCATCGAGAAGGCCTTTGGCGAGTGCAACTGTCCACTGGTCGACAAAGAATGCCGTATGATCTGCATCGGTAACAGATGGCGTTCGTTCGACGTAGAAGTAGAAAAACTCGGTGAAGAAAATGTTACTGCGGGCACATTTTCGGCCATAAAAAGAGTACGGTCAAACCAGGAATAATATCAGGGAAAACAATAGCCACATGGTCATAGAAATAAAAGTACCCAGTCCGGGAGAATCGATCACAGAAGTGCAACTTGCCAGCTGGCTGGTCGAAGAAGGGGCGCATGTCGAAAAGAATGATGAGATCGCGGAGATCGATTCCGACAAGGCCACCCTGACCATCAGTGCTGAAGAAAGTGGCAAGATCAGCCTGAAGGCTGCCGAAGGCGACAGCCTGGAGGTGGGTGCGGTGATCGCCACTATCGACACGGGGGTCAAAGGGAAGGCCAGGGAGAAGGAAGCTCCGGCATCAGAAGTCGCCGAAACATCGGAAAAAGATAAAAAAAATACTGAACCCGAGCCGGAAAAACCTGTGCAGCATGTTCCTGCTGAGGCCAAACATGAAGAGGGGCTGATACACCTCTCCCCCCTGGCCCGCCGCCTTTTGAAGGAAAGCGGAAGCACCGAGCAGGAATTTGCCGATTTTCTCAGAAAATACCGGGCAGGGAAAAAAGATGTGGAATTTTTTCTTGCAGAGAAGGATAAAAAGGCCCCGGCCCCGCCACAAACTGCCGGCCCCGGATGGGGCGGCAGGAACCAGGAGCGCCAGAAAATGTCGACACTCAGGCTGAAGCTCTCGGAAAGGCTCGTTGCGGTTAAGAATGAAACCGCCATGCTCACCACCTTTAATGAGGTGAACATGACACCCATTATGGAGATACGCAATAAATACAAGGATGCCTTCAAGGAGAAGTTCGGGGTTTCGCTGGGATTCATGTCATTCTTCACCAGGGCCGTCACTATTGGCTTGCGGCATGTGCCCAAGGTCAATGCGCAGATCGATGGCAATGAGATGGTGATGCACCAGTATGCCGACATTGGCATTGCCGTGAGCACCCCCAAGGGCCTGATGGTTCCGGTGCTGCGAAATGCCGAATCGATGAGCCTGGCCGAGATAGAAATGAACATTAAAGCCCTTGCCACCAAGGCCAGAGAGGGCAAGCTCAGCCTGGAAGAGATGAAGGGTGGCACCTTTACCATCACCAACGGTGGGGTGTTCGGGTCGATGCTGTCGACACCCATCATCAACCCTCCCCAGAGTGCCATCCTGGGCATGCATAATATTGTGGAGCGCCCGATAGCCGTAAACGGGAAAGTGGAGATACATCCCGTGATGTACCTGGCCGTATCTTACGACCATCGCATCATCGACGGCAGTGAATCCGTCACCTTCCTGGTCAAGGTCAAGGAAATGCTCGAAGACCCGGCCAAAATGCTGCTTGACGGCGGCGATCCGGTGATGGCGCTCCTGCAGCTATAAAACCACAGCACCATGCGCATAAAAACAGATTTCCTGGTGATTGGTTCCGGCATCGCCGGCCTCGTTTACGCACTCAAGGTTGCCGACCATGGCAAAGTCTGTATCGTCACCAAGTCATCGTCGGAAGAAACGGCCACGAAATATGCCCAGGGAGGCATTGCCGCGGTGATGTACACCCCCGACACCTACGAAAAGCATATCCTCGACACCATTGTTGCCGGCGATGGGCTGAATAACAAGAAGATCGTAGAGATGACCATCAAGGAGTCGACAGCCAGGATCAGGGAACTCATTGAATGGGGTGCCCAGTTCGACAAGGACGACTCCGGCTACTACAACCTTGCCAGGGAGGGAGGGCATTCCGAGCACAGGATCTTTCATCATAAGGACAGTACGGGGCTTGAAATAGAACGGGCCCTGCTCAGCAAGATCGCCGAGCATCCGAATATCGAGATGTATGAGAACCACTTCGCCATCGACCTGATCACCCAGCATCACTTAGGGGTGGAGGTGAAGCGCAACGACAAGGATATCATCTGTTACGGGGCCTACTCCATGGATCTCGGATCGCATGAGATATGGACGATCCTCGCCAAAACCACGATGATCGCCACGGGAGGTGCCGGCAACATTTACAGCAACACCACCAACCCTCCGATCGCGACGGGTGATGGCATTGCCATGGCTTACCGGGCCAAGGCCAGGGTCGAAAACATGGAATTTATCCAGTTCCACCCCACTTCGCTGTACAACCCCAGCGAGAAGCCATCCTTCCTCATCACCGAGGCCCTGAGGGGATTTGGGGCAGTGCTCAGGGACATGAATGGGAATGAGTTCATGGAAAAGTATGATAAACGCGGCTCCCTGGCGCCCAGGGATATCGTTGCCCGCGCCATCGATAACGAGATGAAGCTCTCGGGCGACGACCATGTATTTCTTGATGCCACGCATCTCGACAAGAACGACCTGATACAGAATTTCCCACGGATCTATGCAAAATGCCTTAGCATCGGAATTGACATCACCCGCGACCTTATCCCGGTGGTTCCTTCTGCACATTACCTCTGCGGTGGCATTAAGGTTGATGAATATTCCAGGAGTTCGATCCGGCACCTTTATGCTTCCGGCGAATGTGCCTCCACCGGCCTTCATGGCGCCAACAGGCTGGCATCCAACTCACTGCTGGAGTCCGCCGTATTCTCCCATCGCGCCAGCCTCAATGCCATCGAGGCCATATCGGAGACCAGACATTGCGATGAGGTGCCCGACTGGAATGCCGAAGGCACCGTGCTCAACGAGGAGATGATCCTGATAACCCAGTCGCTCAAAGAACTGCGGGCGGTTATGAGCAGCTATGTAGGCATTGTCCGTTCCGACCTCAGGCTCAAGCGGGCGCTCGACAGGCTGGGGATCATATTCAGGGAAACGGAAGACCTGTATGAAAAGTCGATCCTGAATGCCGAAATCTGTGAACTTCGCAATATGATCAATGTGGCTTACCTTGTCATCAAGATGGCCAGGAACAGGAAGGAAAGCAGGGGCCTCCACTATTCGATCGACTATCCAAAGGATGTTATCGATGGTAAATCCCTGTTTGATAACGGCAATTACGACAATTTTTAAGATGTAGGGCTATGGCACTGTTGAAAACGGTAAAAGGGATACACCCCAGAACAGGCAAAGACTGCTTCCTTGCCGATAATGCCACCATCACCGGCGATGTGTTGATGGGCGACCATTGCAGCGTATGGTTCAATGCCGTGGTGCGGGGCGACGTTACCGAGATCAGGATCGGCAACAATGTGAACATACAGGACGGGGTGATTATCCACGGAACATATAAGAAAGCGGCGGTAAGCATCGGCAACAACGTAAGCATAGCCCACAATGCCATCGTCCATGGCTGCACCATCAAAGACAATGTGCTGATCGGCATGGGGGCCATCATCATGGACCATGCCGTGATCGAAAGCAACTCGATCATTGCAGCAGGAGCGCTGGTGTCGAAAGGGACCGTTGTTGAATCAGGGAGCGTATATGCCGGGGTTCCTGCAAGGAAGATCAAAGACATCGACAAGGAACTGCTCGAGGGGGAGATCGAGCGCATCGCCAACAGTTACAACATGTATGCCGGCTGGTACAAATAAACCGACCTCACAGGTCGTGGGACCTGCGAGGTCGTTATGCCGTTACGGCCTGATTTCTTGAAATCAATAATTACAATCCCATCTTTTTCTTTACCATGGGCAGGACATCGGTACCGGCTTCGAAATACAGCACGGTTCCCATGCTAACGTCCAGGATATAGGTGAAGCCGTTTTCTTCGGCCACGGCTTTGATGGCATTTCGCGCCTTGGTGATGAGGGGATCGTACAATTCCTGTTGACGGGTACCAAAGTCGGCTTCGGCACCCTGCTGGAATTCGGTGATCCGGGTTTCCAGATCAGCGATCTCTCTTTCCTTGGTCTGTTTGATGATGGCCGACATGCCGTCGACATTGTTGGTATAATCGGCAACCTTATTCTGGTATTCGAGGTACATCGCCCCTATCTGTTCTTCCAGCGACCGCTGGTAGGCTATCAGTTTTGCCTCAACAGAATCCTTTTCCGGCATCAATTCGATCAGTTGCTGTGAGTCGATATAACCGATCTTGAGGTTGGCCTGCGACCAGGCAAATGTTGCCGTGAGCATAAGCACTACGACCAGGGCTGCTTTGAGCATGTTTTTCATTTCTATTACGGTATATAAATTATAAATTTCAGAATAACGCGGCAAATGTAGGAAATTAATCAATATTACACCAAAAATATATTCGCCGGGTGCGCTGGTCGCCGGGCAATATCATTCGCTTTTACAAATGCTTACTTCTCCTTGTATTGCTCGATCATCTTGTTGGCATTGCTGCTGTTCGACCCTGAATTGCCGGAGCGTGCAGGGCTTATTTCCGTGCTGGGGCGTTTCCGGTCCTGACGTCTTACCGTCTGCATCACGGTGCCCACCTGGTCGAGCACATCATCGGAAATGTCGAACTTTGCCCTGGCATAAAGGATACTCAGGCTCCCGGCCTTATCAAATATGAAAGCATAGTTTTCGGTTTCCGCAATCTCCTCTATGGCATTGTATATCTTTTCCTGTATGGGTTGCACCAGCTCCTGCCTTTTGACAAACAGGTCGCCATCCCTTCCGAAACGTTGTTTCTGCAGGTCTTTGGCCTCCCGTTCCTTCTGGATGATCTCATTTTCCCGCTGACGTTTCATGTCTTCGGGCAAGAGCACGGCTTCGGCCTGGTAATCCTTGTATAGCTTATCGACTGCGGCAAACTTTTCCTCTATCTCCTTCTGCCACTGAATGGAGAATTCATCCAGGATATCGAGTGCATCCTGGTATTCAGGGATATTCTCAAGGATATAGTCTGAGTCGACGTAGCCATATTTCTGTGCAAATGAAACCGCAATCGCAGAGAAGATGATGGCGGTTGTCAAGATCAGTTTTTTCATTTTTTGT
>CAZHYA010000031.1:0-863 GCA_964536525.1 uncultured Bacteroidales bacterium
CTGAAGTATTCAAGGCTGAAGGCAGGGTCGAGGCTGCCATAGAAACCGATCAGGATGGTGGTCTTCCTGCGTACAGCCTCATTTCCCTCCCATGCTGCCCAGAATCCTGCATCAGAAAGGAACAGGAACTCGGCGTAGCAATTTATATCTTCCTCGATGGAGGCCAGCGAATATTCGTTCAGGAAGCCGGAGGCGAAAAGGCTGGTGTCAAGCTTCAGGCTTGTGTTTTCGGTCTTCAGTGCTTCGACGCCTCCCCTGCCGTATGCGAAGCCGGTAGGGTTTGCCGCCAGCCATGCCGCTTTGTCGAACTTCCTCCCGTGCCGTTTCAGCAACACACTGGAAAACTCGTGGTGAAAAGTGCCTTCAATGTAGTTGTCGGTATAGCCATGTTCAACACCATTGTCGGTAACATATACTTTGCGTTTGTAGTATGTTCCTCCGTATTCGAGCCCGAAAAAACGCAGCCTCCCCACCAGGTATACCTTCCTGAGGTTGCGTTGCAACGTTTTTGCCGGATATTTTCCCAGTGCCTTGCCGATCACCCGCTCAAGACGCGGCGCTTCTACGGGCTCAACGGGCCAGGCTGCCGGCCCGACCCGCTTGTTGCGCCACTTGCATGGAAATATTTTCTTGTCGGATTCGAAACTGACCTTTGTCCCTGCAGGCCCGGCAGTGAAAGCTTCCTGCGCCATAAGGCCGGAAGATGCCAACAGGCACAGGAGCCATAATGCGAGCGTATAATTTCCCTGATGGCTAGTCATCGGCAAGATCTTTCAGCAGGGGGACAAAGCGGAAGGTGCCGTGATTTTCCTTCCTGATCTTCCCATCCTCATTTTTGATGAAACGGGTCCTGATCTGTAATT
>CAZHYA010000031.1:895-12132 GCA_964536525.1 uncultured Bacteroidales bacterium
ACCCCGGCCCAGCGGCACAACGAGCATGCCCCCCGGCTTGAGCTGTTCACCGAGGGCTTCGGGGAGGCCGGGGGCTCCGGCAGTGATCAGGATCCTGTCGAAGGGGGCGAAAGACGGGAGGCCCCTGTAGCCGTCGCCATAAAACAATTTGGCCTTGTACCCGAGCTGTGCAAGGAATTTTTTCGACTTCAGGTACAGCTTTTTCTGCCGTTCGACGGAGAAAACCTTTGCGCCAAGTTCTTCCAGCACACAGGCCTGGTATCCCGAACCTGTTCCGATCTCCAGCACCTTATGGCCGGGTTTAACCTCAAGGAGCTCAGTCTGGAAAGCTACGGTGTAGGGTTGCGAGATCGTTTGTCCGGAGCCGATGGGGAAGGGCTTATCCTGATAGGCAAACTCCAGGAAGGAAGAATCCATGAAGAGGTGCCTGGGTATCGTGCCGATGGCCTTCAGCACCTCCTCGTCGGTGATGCCCTTTTCCCTGACGGTTTCAACAAGTTTCTTCCTGAGCCCTTTGTGTTTATAGGTATCGTTCATGGACTGCTTTTTGCGCTGTCGTTGCTGCATGAATGAATCTCCGTGCCCTGCGAAAATAATAAATTAGCCCATGAGGTTTGTCGAAAAAATATACATTTGCAAAAATTTCATTACATGTTAAAAATAGGAGTTCTCGGGGCCGGCCATCTCGGCAAGATCCATATCAGGTGTATCCAGCAGATCAAAGATTACGAACTATGTGGTTTCTACGATCCCGACGATCATAATGCCTCCAGGGTGGAGAAGGAATTCGGGATAAAAAGATACGATACCCTTTCCGGTCTGATCGGGGATGTTGAAGTGGTGGATATCGTTACCCCTACGGTTTCTCATTTCGACTGTGCCTCGGAGGCCCTCCGGAAGTCGCGCCACGTCTTCATTGAAAAGCCTGTGGTGACTACGCTTGCAGAAGCCCGTAAGCTTATCGCCCTCTCGGAGGAGGCCAACATCAAGGTCCAGGTGGGGCATGTTGAACGGTTTAACCCGGCATTCCTGGCTGCACGGCCCTATTTTAAGCAACCCATGTTCATTGAAACGCACAGGCTCGCGCAGTTCAACCCCAGGGGTACCGACGTGCCGGTGGTGCTCGACCTGATGATCCACGACATCGATATCGTGCTGAGCGTGGTGAACTCCGACATTCACCGGATCAGTGCCAGCGGCGTACCCGTGGTGAGCAACACCCCCGATATTGCCAATGCGCGCATTGAGTTCAACAACGGATGTGTTGCCAACCTCACCGCCAGCAGGATATCCATGAAAAACATGCGAAAGTCGCGCTTCTTCCAGCGCGATGCCTACATTGCCGTTGATTTCCTCGAGAAAAAGACTGAGATCCTGAGCCTGAAGGATGTGGATCCCGATAATGCCGACCCTTATGCATTGATCATGGAACTGGGCGAAGGAAAAGCACCCAAGCAGGTGATCTTCCACAAGCCTGAGATCAAGGAGCTGAATGCCATCCTTACGGAGCTTGCAACCTTCCACGATGCCATTGTGAATGACACCACACCGGCGGTAACCATCAACGACGGGTACCAGGCGCTGGATGTGGCACACCGGATCATGGACAAGTTGAACATGAACCCCAGTAATCTTTAATTTACAAACATTCTAAATTGCATTAGCCTGTGCATTTAATGCAATAATGAGGTTTTCATAACGTTGAAGAATCTAGGAGCCCAATACTTAAAAAGACCCTGCATGCGCTGTAAACCTTTACGCCTTCCGGTATTGTCTTTCATCTCTTTTCTTATTGTACTGGTATCCGTTTCCTGCCAGAAATTCGACGGTGACCAGACCGTTCCGGCATACATCAGGATCGATTCCATTACGGTATATACCAATTATGAAGAGCAGGGTGCTCCAACGCATAACATCACCGATGCATGGGTTTACATCAACAACGAAGCCATAGGGGCCTATGAGCTGCCGGCAGTTTTTCCCGTCCTCGCCAAAGGCCTCACGGAAGTCAGGGTTGATCCCGGGATCAAATTGAATGGCATTGCCGCCCTCCGGTCGCCATATCCCTTCTATAAACCTGTAATCCAGGATGTGGACCTGAGGGAAGGGGAGGAGGTGAACCTGAATACCGACACCCTCTTCACGGGTGATGGGTTCGTGCCCTATACCATGGCAACCACATATTACGACAATCTAAGGTTTTTGTGGATGGAGGATTTCGAGGACCCCAGCCTTTCACTCGACAGCACAACCAAAAGCCTCACGGATATCGGCAGGACCGAGCCTGCCAATAATCCCGAGGCCTTCCTTGCTTCATACAGCAAATATTCAGGGCTGATGTTGCTCGATGAGGATAAATATCTTATCGATGTGGCAACCAATGTGGGCAACGATGATGGTTTCATACTCCCCCAGGCAGGGCAGTATGTGTTTCTCGAATTCGACTATAAGAACAACAACTATTTCACGGCAGGTTTTTATGCCAGAGAACTTTCTCAGATCATACAACACCCGGTGCTGAACATGAACCCTTCGACAGGGTGGAAGAAGATCTATGTTAATCTCACGCCCGGGGTCAGCTCCCAGATTAATGCAATTGATTTTAATATCTTCTTTGGGGCGATGAAGGAAAGCAGTGTGGATGAGCCAAGAATACTGATCGACAATATAAAACTCATACATCGCAAATAAAGGGTTATGAACAAAGGATTACAGGTATTCAAGTATGTGGTCTTCGATTTCCTGGCGGCAGCCCTGGCCTGGAGCCTGTTTTTCTTTTTCAGGAAATACTCCTTCGATGTTTATACTTTCCGTGAGATCGAGCTGATCTTTCACGACAGGAATTTCTTTATCGGGATCGTCGTGGTGCCGGTATTCTGGCTGGTGCTTTATGTCATGGTTGGCACCTACCGGAGAATATACCGCAAGTCGAGGCTGAAGGAGTTCGGGCAAACGTTCATGATCACGCTCATCGGGGTAACGGTGATCTTCTTTGCTTTGATCCTCGACGACCAGATTGCCACTTACCATTCATATTACCAGTCGTTTCTTACCCTGCTCGGGCTTCATTTTCTGATCACATATTCATTCAGGCTCATCCTCACCACCATCACGGTTCGTAAGATCCATAAGAAGATCCTGGGATTCAATACCGTGATCGTGGGAAGCAATGGCAATGCCATGTCGATATACCAGGAGATCGAAGCGCAGGAGCGGTCATCGGGAAACAGATTCGTAGGCTTTGTCAATGTTTTAGATAATGATGAATACCGGAGCCAGGAACATCTGCCCCACCTGGGCAATTACCATGAGCTCAAGAGGATAATCAGCGAGTACCAGGTTGAAGAGGTGATCATCGCCATCGAGCGCTCGGAGCGTGATACCATTGAGAAGATCATCACCCTGCTTGAAGACACAAACGTGGTGATCAAGGTGATCCCCGACATGCAGGATATCCTGCTGGGTACCGTTAAGATGACCTCCGTCTTTCACACCCCCCTGATCCAGGTCACCCCCGACCTCATGCCTGCCTGGCAGCTGCCCCTATCACAGTGGGTAATTCTGGGAGTTTCCCTGCTGGCCATGATCCTGCTCATCCCCGTATATATCTTTGTATCAGTGGGTGTGCTCCTGTCATCCAGGGGGCCTGTCCTCTATTCGCAGGAGCGGGTCGGCCTTAACGGCGTACCTTTCTACATGCATAAATTCCGGACCATGTTCAAGGATGCGGAGCGTGCCGGGCCGCAACTGTCGTCCGATAACGACCCCCGCATTACGCCTTTCGGAAAATTTCTCAGGAAGGTCAGGCTTGATGAAACCCCCCAGTTCTATACGGTGCTTAAAGGCGACATGTCGCTGGTAGGCCCGCGCCCCGAGCGCCAGTATTATATTGATCAGATCGTGCAGAAAGCCCCGCACTACCGGCTGCTGCATAAGGTCAAGCCCGGGATCACTTCCTGGGGACAGGTGAAATACGGATATGCATCTGATGTTGACGAGATGATCGAGCGGCTGAAGTACGACCTGCTGTATATCGAGAACATGTCGCTGGCCATGGACTTCAAGATCCTCATCTACACGGCGCTCATCGTTCTGCAGGGAAGAGGGAAATAAAAAACTGGTTTTCCTTTGCTGATTCCCGGCACGGATCGTTCGCCGCCACAAAATGATTTTCTTCCAGGCTGGCCGGAGGGAACCTGAAAGCGGGCCGTTTGCCCTTTCAGATTTGTCCTGCCTCGATCATCCTCACGATGAACTCTATTTCTGCATCTTCCCCTTCGGGGTCGTATTCATTTTTAAGGTTGAACCCGAATATCCTTGCAAATGCCTGCCAGAAGAATGCCCTGAATTTGCCACGCAGTTCAGCCACCAGTTCGTAGGATGAAGCACCCGTTTCACGGTATACCAGCTTGATCAGGATCTTTCCCTGCGAGATGGTGAGCTCGCGCAGGTCGTCGCCGAATTCGGCCTCCAGTTCTTCCTCTGCCTGTTTCATGATCTTCTTCCGGGTTTTCTCGTCGTCGATGCCGGCAAGGATGCTTTCATATTCCCTTAGCTTGATGCCTGCCAGTTTCGCGTAGGGGTAAACGGCCTTCACATTGCGTATCAGGCGGGTCATCTGCCGTTCTTCTCTTTTGTTCTTATAAGGCCTGAGGGAATAGATCTTTATTTCGGAGAGTTGTATAACAGGGATGGTATCGCCGTCGACCATCCGTGCATAAACCACGATGCGCCGGTTCTGCTCCTCCTGGCCCGAGAGGGGCAGCAAAAGCATCATGAATACCGGTATGAGCAATAACTTTTTCATCGATGTTGAACAGGCAATACAATGATCATGCCCGAAACAGTTGCAAAGATAATGAGAAGATTAGCAGGACCGGCGGGGATCAGGCTACCTTGAGCTTCGAGATGTTGGATTTGCGGAATTTGCTTTCGGCATATTGCAGGGTGATCCGCAGGTCGGAAATATCACCTTCCGAAGGGAGGTCGAACATGGCATCGGTGAGTATGGCTTCCATGATAGACCTGAGCCCGCGGGCTCCAAGCTTGAACTCCATCGATTTATCGACCATGAAATCAAGGGCATCATGGTCGAAAGAGAGGTTGATCTTGTCCATGGCGAAGAGTTTGGTGAACTGCTTCACCAGTGAGTTCTTCGGCTCGGTGAGGATCCGTTTGAGGGCATCCTTGTCGAGCGGGTTGAGGTAGGTGAGTACGGGCAGCCTGCCCACGATCTCGGGGATCAGTCCGAAGCTCTTTATGTCGCCTGGTGCGATATACTGAAGGATGTTGCCTTTGTCGATCTTTTCTTTTTCCTTATCGAAGCTGTAGCCGATCATGTTGGTCTGCAGGCGGGCGCCGATGATCTTGTCGATGGCATTGAAAGCGCCTCCGGCGATGAACAGGATGTTCTGTGTGTTCACCTGTATCATCTTCTGCTCGGGATGCTTCCTGCCTCCCTGTGGCGGCACGTTCACCTCGGCGCCTTCGAGCAGCTTCAACAGTGCCTGTTGCACCCCTTCAACCGCTACGTCGCGGGTGATAATGGGGTTGTCGCTATTCCTGGCGATCTTGTCGATCTCGTCGATGACGATGATCCCCTTCTCAGCCGCGGCTACGTTGTAATCGGCAGCCTGCAGCAGCCTTGAGAGGATGCTTTCCACATCTTCTCCCACGTAACCCGCTTCAGTAAGCACCGTTGCATCGGCAATGCAGAAAGGCACATGCAGCAGGCGGGCGATGGTCCTGGCAAGGAGGGTTTTCCCCGTGCCCGTTTCACCGACAATGACAATATTCGACTTTTCGATCTCGATCTCTTCTTCGCCTTTCTTGCTTGGCGGCTGTGTGATCCTTTTGTAATGATTATACACTGCAACTGACAGCACTCTTTTTGCCTCTTCCTGCCCGATCACATACTGATCGAGGTAGCCTTTGATCTCGGCTGGCTTCATGAGTTTGATGTCGCCAATACGGAATTCGTGTTTCGACGATAGTTCCTCCCTCACAATGGCCTGGGCCTGTTCAACACAGAGGTCGCAAATATAGCCTTCCAGGCCTGCGATCAGTACGTTGGTTTCGGCCTTGACCCTTCCGCAAAACGAACACCTGTCATTTTCTCTTGCCATAACGGTCTGGTATGAAAAACTTATACGGTAAAAATCATTTTTTGTTCTTGATGAGCACTTCGTCGATCATCCCGTATTCTTTTGCCTCTTCCGATGTCATCCAGAAATCGCGGTCGCCGTCGTCCCATACTTTCTGGTATTTCTGACCCGAATGCTTGGCGATGATCTCATAGAGTTCTTTCTTGAGCTTCTGGATCTCCCTTGCCGTGATCTCTATGTCAGAGGCCTGTCCTGAAACACCACCCATCGGCTGATGGATCAGCACCCTTGAATGGACAAGTGCCGTACGCTTACCTTTTGTTCCGGCGCAGAGCAGCACGGCGCCCATCGATGCAGCCATGCCCGTGCATATTGTGGCAATGTCGGGGGTGATGTACTGCATGGTGTCGTATATGCCCAGCCCGGCATATACCGACCCGCCGGGGGTGTTCAGGTAAATTTGAATGTCCTTTCCCGAATCAACCGATTCGAGGAATAATAGTTGCGCCTGAATAATGTTGGCCACATAATCGTTGATGGGCACGCCCAGGAAGATGATCCTGTCCATCATCAGGCGTGAGAATACATCCATGGTGGCGATGTTCATCTGCCGTTCTTCGATGATGGTGGGGGAGATATAATCTCCGGTGATCGAGATATACTTATCGAGGCTGCTGCTGCTGATGCCCCGGTGCATGGTGGCATATTTTCTGAATTCGTCAGGGTTCATTTGATTAATATTACTTGGTTTGAGTTGCTAATTTAATAAATTCATCATAACTCACCTCTTTGTCCTTCAATTTCAGGGTGGATTTCAAGAGGTCGCGCATGCGGGTGTCGAGCAACTGGTCGTAAATGCGCTTTACTTCTTCCTGGTTCTGCATGATGTTGTCGGCGATTGCGTTCAGCCGCTTCCGTGTTTCCTCATCAAGTTCGCCAGGGGCCCTGAAATATCCCATGATCTGTTCCCGCACATCATCGGATGTTACCTGTATGTTGTGATCGGCCACGATCTTGCTCTCAATAAGCTGCCACTTCAGGGCGCGGGCATACTCATCGTAGTGTGCCTCCACTTCTTCCGCTTTCACCTGTGCTTCACCACTTTCTATCAGCCATCGCTTCAGGAACCCGTCGGGAAGTCTGATCCCTGACGAATCGATGAGCTTATCGGCAGCCTGCCTCATGAACAGCCTGTCGCTTTCGTTGCCAAAGGAGATCACCAGCTGCTCAGCAAGCTTTTCCCTGAACTTTTCCTCATCCTTGATGCCCATGCCCGGGAATACGGTATTGTAAAATTCTTCATTCATCGCGGCAGGTTCAAACCTTGTAATATTCTCGACGGTGAATGAATAATTGCCCTTGATCTCGCCGGCTTTGGATGTTTCAACACCGAGCAGGATGGCTGCCTGGGCGGGGCTTCCCATGGCCTTCAACGGATCAAAAACAACGGTGTCGCCGGCCGAGAGGCCAATAAACTTCTTTTTTGTTGATTTATCAGTGATCAAATCAGTGCCGATCGTCGTTTCATGATCCACCCCTTCCTCTTTTTTGCTGCCATCTTTGTTCACCTCTGTGATCCGCCCCCTCAGGATATCGCCATCCGCACTGGTTTCAGGGTTGGAAGGATTGCCTTCCTTCTTCCTCATATCCTCGATATACTTGTCGATGCTCTCATCATCCACCCTGATCCTGAAATAATCCATCTTCACCTTGTCGGAGATCTCCGTATTGATTTCCGGCTGGAGCCCGATATCGAAGAAAAAACTGAATGCATCCTGTGTGTCAAAATCGATCATCTCCTGTTTATCTTCATTGGGCAAAGGATGTCCAATGGTCTTAATATTATTCTCGGTCAAATAGTTATGAAGGCTCTCCGAGATGATCTTATTGACCTCTTCGGCCAGCACGGCCTTGCCATACATCTTCCGGATCATCCCCATGGGGACTTTCCCGGGCCTGAAGCCCGGCATGCTGGCTTTGCGCTGATAATCTTTCAGAATGGTGCTGACTTGCTTTTCGTAATCTTCCCTTCCCAGTTCGATCTTCACGGTTGCCGTAAGTTCACCGGTAGCTTCCTGTGTAATGTTCATTCCCTGAAATTGTTTTTTAAATTAAGGCTGCAAAGATACATAATTCTTCGACAGCAAGTTGGCGGAAGGCAATTAAGTTTGCCCGCTGAGACGGATGGACCGTTGCTGCGGCCCCGATCTCAGGCTTTCTCATAGGGGAGCTCGACGTAGAATGTGCTTCCCTGCCCGACCGACGACTCCAGGTAGATCTTGCCGTCCATAAGGGTAACGAGTTCCCTGCATATGGCCAGCCCGAGTCCCGAACCCCCGTGCTGGCGTGTGGTGCTGTCGTCGACCTGCCTGAAACGCTCAAAAATAAGCTCATGGTTGCTGCGTTCTATGCCGATGCCTGTGTCGCTCACGTAGATCTTCATCACCCTGTTATCGATCACCTCATAGCCGAAGGATATACTCCCTTCGGTTGTAAACCTTACCGCATTGTTGAGCAGGTTGAACACGATCTGTGCCAGGCGTTTCTTGTCGGCTTTGCAACGGTGTTTACCGGCATCGGGAGGGGGAGTGTAAGTGATGCGGATATTGCTCTTTTCAGCTTCGGCCAACTCCTTGCTGAAAAAATCATGGAGGTCGGTAAAAATATTATGGGGCTCACAGATACCGATCTCCAGTTTCAGCATTTTTGTTTCAATGCTGGAAATGTCGATAATGTCGTTGAGCACCCTGAGCAATTGCCTGCTCGATGAGGATATATATGACAGGTACAATTGCTGCTGGTCGTCAGGGACCGAGCCTTTCCTCAAAAGGTCCGTGAATCCCATGATCCCATTCATGGGTGTACGCAGCTCATGAGAAACATTCACAAGGAAAGTGCTTTTCAGCCGGTCCGATTCCTCTGCCTTCTCCTTGGCCTTGATGAGCTCCTGCCTGTTCTGCAGGATCTCTTCATGCTGTTCAAGAAACTTTCCCCATGCTTTCATTCTCAGCCTGTATTGCCTGATCAGCAGCACGGAAAAAATGGCGATCATGAGGATCATGGCTGCCAGCCCTGCCATTACGATCTGCTGACGCCGGATCTGTGACCGTTGTTCGCTCATGCGTACCTCCTGAAGTTCCATTTCTTTTTCCCTCTTTTCTATTTCATAGGCATTGTTCAGTGAGGCCAGCTGGTTGGAAATCTCAATATTGAAAATGGAATCCTTGATAAGGTGATAGCGGTCGTTGTATTTGTATGCATTCCTGTAATCGCCAAGTTCGCGGTAGGCCGACGACATGCTTTTATATGCATTAAGGATGACGGTATACAGTTTCATGGGCATGACAATGTCAAGACATCTCTTGTAATAACCAAGCGCTTTTCCGGGGTCTCCTTTTTCCTTGTAAAGGTCGCCCATGAGCAATTCGGTTTCCGTTACACCGATGATTGAATTGGCAAGCCGGTAGTTTTTTAACGTTTCCTCATAGTATTGTTCGGCCTTATCGAACTGTTTTTCCTCCACCATGAACCCGCCTATGTTGCTTGTGGTCACTGCTATCTGGTAATGGTCGCGGGCTTTCCTTGCCAACGCCAGCGATCTTCGCAGCCTGAGGGCCTTTTCATCTTCACCCGTTTCGTCGTAGATGATGGCGATGTTGTTCAGTGTTTGTGCCTGTCCGATCACATTATGCATCATGCTGTCGACTTCAAAGCTGTAGCGGTAGTATTCGAGTGATTTGTCCCATTCCTTCCAATCGAAATATATGATCCCGATGTTATTGTATGCCTTTGAAATGCCTACGCTGTCAGCGATCTCCCGGCAAATGTCCAGTGCTTCCAGGTAATGGTCGAGCGACTTCTGGTAGTTGCTCCATGAGAGGTAGATGTTTCCCATGTTGTTGATGATGTTGGCTTCCGACTTTCTATCGCCGAGGAGCTTTGCATATTTCAGCGAGGAATGGTAATACACCAATGCCGAATCGTACTTCTCCCAGAGGTGATAGGTGAATGCGATATCCTTGGTGGCATCCAGTATCCCTGTGCTGTCATCACGTGCTTGTTCGATCGAAAGTTCGCGCAGGAAGCTGTTCAGCGCACCAGCGTAATCGTTCAGGTCCTTGCGGATATTCCCGGCAATATCAAGTGCATCAGGCAGCAAGCCCTCTCCACCCGGTTTTTCCAGGATCACGGTGGCATCGTCGATCGCTTCCAGGGCCATTTCATTCTCCCCTATGCTGACAAGCGCCTCGGCCTTCGTTATCAGGGCGCGGGCAATCTCTGTGTCCTGCTGGTTAATGCCCGCAAGGTAAATGGCCGAATCGGCATACTTCAGGGCCTTGTCGGGCTTCTGATCGAGGCAGGACCGGGCCAACTCATTATACACTGAAGCCATTTCATCAGGGTCGGCCTGCTTGATCAGCCTGGTGAGGCTGTCAGGTCCTTCCGGGGGGCTTTGCGGCCTTGATTGCAAGGACACGCAGATCAGCATAAAACTGATCAGACTGAAAGGTCTTAGTAAGGGATTCAAGGATCCTGATTTAGGGTCGTTATTAAATTCTAAGATTGGGTCAATTGCCGGATTTATCCGGCCTTGTGCGGATGAAGGGACTCGAACCCATACGCCTTTCGGCACCAGATCCTAAGTCTGGCGCGGCTACCAATTACGCCACATCCGCATGCTCATGACAAAGATAAGTTTTTTTATATGTTGTTCAAAGAATTGTCGACATCATTTCATGTTGTTGGATTTTTATTTTTTTTGATGAAAATGAATTGCTGTGGCAATATTTGGTCAGGTGAAAAGTTATGATAATGGCAAGGCAACGATCCTCCCAATCATTCATCTTAGTCTATGGAATGTAGTGTTACTCCAAGTTTAAATTAATCGACCGTTAACACTTTGGATAAGAGAATATTTCTTTTGATAATGTTTGTGGCCATGCAGGTCAGGGCTTTCCCGCAGGAAATGTGGGGTGTGGTAAACGGCAATTATGCCGGCATCAACAGCACTTTGATTAACCCCACCGGGATCCTTCATTCAAAACTATACCTGGATGTGAATGTGGTTACGGCCGACCTGTTTTTTGAGAACAACGCCTTCTATATTCACAGATCCGATTATCGTCCTGTTGC
>CAZHYA010000031.1:12142-13261 GCA_964536525.1 uncultured Bacteroidales bacterium
TTCTGCGGTCCGCCGACAACCTGCCCGAATACGGCAAGGATGCGCTTCCCTTTGACTATTACCGTAACAGCATGCGAAAGGATTTGCATGTGAGCGCTTTTGTGATGGGGCCTTCCTTCTCCGTCTCCCGCAGGGATGATGCCTTTGGCTTCCATACCGCCTTCAGGTCGGTGATCTCGGCCAGGGATGTTCCTTATGAGATCATCCCTTTCAGTTATGAGGGGCTGAATTACGATCCTCTTCACAACATCAATTTCAACGACGATGATATGCTGGTTACCGGCATGTCGTGGATGGAGGCGGCGTTCAGCTATGCGCGTACGATCTATAAACGGGGCCCCGACCACCTGTCGGCAGGGATCACTGCCAAGGCCCTGTTCGGCATGGCAGGACCCTATCTCGACATTGAGAACATCGATTATATCGTGAATAACGACAGCACCCTGAATATTCGCAATATCCGTGGTGAGCTCGGGTTTTCCGAAACTGCTTTTCCGGGCGAACAATTATTCAGCGGAAGGGGTTTCGCATTTGATGTGGGCTTCAGCTATGTAAAAAAGCGCTCCGGATATTCAGGCCGCCTCAGCGGGAACCTTTGCAAGCAACCCTATGAGGAATATCGCTATCGCATAGGGGTCTCACTCCTTGATCTGGGGATGATGCGTTTCGGTGAGCGTTCTCAACGCCATGCCTACGATGATGTAGGGACTTTCTGGGAAAATGTAGACACGGTCAACTTCAGGAATCTCGACCAGTTTGTGCGCATGGTCAGCAATGAACTTTATGGCGATCCCGGCGCATCGCTTCGTGGCAACCGCCTCCGCATGATGCTGCCGGCAGCTTTCAGCCTGCAGTATGATCTTCATTTTCAGGAAAACTTGTACCTGAACGGAACCCTGATCGTTCCTTTAATGAGTGGCACTACTGCCATCCACAGACCTGCACAGATCGCTGTCACGCCCCGCTATGAAACCCAATACCTGGAATTCAGCGTTCCGGTTTCGTTGTATGATTTTCGTTATCCCAGGGTTGGCCTGGCGGCACGCTTCTGGTTTTTCACCATTGGCACCGACAAGCTCCTGGGATTTTTCAACCTGCCCGACCTTACCGGCCTTGACC